>NZ_OZ026470.1:0-309380 GCF_964019925.1 Spiroplasma endosymbiont of Cantharis nigra | reverse complement strand
TGTCTTCTTTGGTATTATTTTTTTCCGCATATTTATAATTATAATCTACACCATAAACTTTATGAAATGCCTTAATTGAATTTACAGAAAATTCAGCCATATCATCCAACATTTCTTCTGAAGACTGATTTAAATCAATTATGTAATTAGTAGCTATTTTAAAGTCAGGTAAATAATGAACATAATCTTGGTCAGGAAATTTAATTGAAAGTCCAGTTAAATTAACAATTCTCATTGAAAATGAACTTTTATATTGTTCAGTTTCTTCAAGCAACTTTGAGTCTATATTTAAATTTTTAATAAACTCCTCTTTTAATAATTTATAATCTTTTGTTCAAACTTTAAGATTGTCTTCTACGAAATAATTATTTCTTAATATAGAACTTGTTGGATTAACGTCAGGATTTTTTCTAAAAATACTTTCTAACATTAATTGACCATTTTCTGTTTTATAATCAAATTTAATTGATTCATTATTATCAAATGATTTTGGTGTATTAATAGAATAAAATAGAGATGTCTTATTTAAAACTTCACCTTTATAAAAATTATCAGTTTCAAAACCTAGAGGTAATGTAGGCAATTCACTAAAATAATTAGTTTTAATAAAATTAGTAAAAGAATCTTTAAATCCATTTATTTGCGCAGTATTATTTCAGTAATTGTCCAATTCTTTATTAATATTACCATATCCATCTAATTTACTTTTTGAACCTTTAATATCATTTCAAAGTAAATTTGAGTATTTTTTAGCATCAGAATCTTGTGATGAAAAATAATCCTTTGTAATATTTTTTAAAAAGTTATCAGATGATTCCTTTAAAGTTGCATTGTTTGTTAATGTATACTTAAATGAATCACTAATTGTTATAACTTCAACTTCTTTTTTGCCTTTGTATTGAACTTGTATTTTATAATTTAATAAAACATTAGCTAAATACAAATCCTCATTTTCATTTGTATTAATATTTAAAGTACTTCAATCAAAAATAATTCCCTTGTATAAGGTATTTACATCATTTAAAAGAATACTATACTGATTAACAAATTTTAATTTATTTAATTCAGATTCTAATTTAGTAACATCTAATATTCTATTGATATCATCAACTAAATTAGCTAGATTCTTTTCTCCAATTTCACTTGCAGATTTACCTTTAAATGTTTTAATAGTAGTTCTATTTAAAAACTTGTTGTGATTGTCATTAGCAATTAAACCAATCATTTTATCATAAACATTATTTTGTAAATGATCTACAAAAATTTTATTAACATCTTGTTCAAGTTCTTGAACTAATTTTTCATATTCTATTATTGGTAGAGTTGGTTCAGTTGGATCACCACAAGCAACTACACTTGCACTTGAAGTTGCAATTAAACTAACTGCTCCTAATAAACTTAATAATTTTTTCATGTTTTTTCCCCTTTTGTACCTTTGTTTTGACAATTCAAAACTACACTTATTATACTTTAAAATTAGTTAATTTTCAAACTTTTAACATTTATGGGTTGTATAAAAAAGAGAGTGAATCCAAAAATGTAAGTACAATAAAAAATATACTTAAATTATTTTATATTAAGCTAGCATGAGTTAACTTTTTATTTTTACTTAATAATATTATAGTTAAATCAACTTCCTTAATTTGCTCTAATTTTAACAAACAGCTTTTGTCTTTAATATATAGTATTTTAGATTTTAATCCAACAGCAATTGTTACTCCCATTTGTGCTCATGTTGCTGCAAATGCTGGTGCAAATGCTGGTGCAAAAAATAAAGATGAATTTCCCTTTTGGAAGATCTGCAATTACTGTAAAAAATAAAATATTATGAACTCCAAGGACAACCAAAGGTTGTCAAGTTAAACAAACTATTAACGCCCCTAAAAACAATTGGTCAATTCATAAATCAATTAAAAATATTTAATAGTAAATTTTCTAAAATTCCCATTATTGGTCCCATAATAAAAAATGCTAATAATCCACCTAACAATAATATTAAAAATGGATTATGTATAAAATTTGCTACAGGATTGAAATACTTTTCAATGAACTTTTGAAAATAAGCAGAATGCGATAGCCTAAGTTTACCAGTTTGCAATATTTGCAAACTGTTCTTTTCTATTTATATTATATTTAAAATCATGATTTAAATTTCACATTTCTACAAAATTTGCGAACTTATTATGAAAATCCTTCATTGAAGTAAATTCATTACTATATTGTTTATAAAATTTATTTTCACTCATCCATTAAGTGATTCGGTTGGAGTATTATGCTTAAAACCCGCTTCAGACATAGAATGAGTTAAAAAATTACTGTTCTTATTAATAAAACTAAATATCATTTTATTGGCAAATGCTGTGCCTCTATCTGTTTGTATTAAAAATTTACATATTAACAAGTTCTTAACATAATTTCTAATTCTATTAAAAACTTTAAAAGCATTATTACTATTTTCTGTTCTATCGAAGGAATAAGAAACTATATTGCTATTAGATCAATTGTATCCAAAAATGACAACATGATTTTCTAATACTCCTTTGATTCTTATTTTTATATGGCTTCCATCAATTCCAATAACATTCTCCTTTTTAAAATTATTCATAACTAAATCTTTTCTAATGTAATTATTACTTTTATTGATACCTAAGTTATTTATCTTATTTCTTTGAAAAGTAGGCATTTTAAATATATTTTCTCTTTAAGTTTTTCTTATTTCTCTAATTGAAATATTTAGATTATAAGTTTCAAAAATTCACTTATTAATTATATTAGCACCTGAAACAAAGCCTTTAAAGGTTTTGAAGTATTTTTCAATATAAAAATTAGCATTTTTTAAAACTTTTCTTTAAAAAATTGGAAAATTAGTCAATGATAATTTTCTTTGAAAATTTTTATTGGTGACATTAGAACAAATCCTCTTTAAAATTTTGAATAACCTTGTTTAGATACATAAAAGAAATTAATTAATTTATTAGTTCCCATTCCATATAACGCTTCAAATTTGTATATTATGCAAAAAGAATAATGCTTATAATTTTTTGTCTTTGTTATCTGAATTAAGTCCTTCTTGCTCATTTTCATCATGTTGATGATCATTTCCGTTGTGCAAGAAGGAATGGACTTTTCCAGAATTTCATATCTTGCATTTGAAAGTAGTACTAATTCATTTGACTCCTTTAATTGTTTCTTTAATTTAGATATTTCTTTTTCATATTCTTTTATACTTTTATCTTTAAAATCTTTTTTTCAATTTATTTGCCACTATATTAAACTCCTTACAAAAGTTAGTATCATTATAGTTTAAATTTGAGTATTTTCTATTTCATAAATAAACTAATTGTACTCCAGAAATTAAATTGTATTCTTCTACTAATTTTTTTGGTGTATGACCTTGATTAAACTTTTTTGTAACCTCTATTTTCAATTCTTTACTGTATTTTATTTTTCTCATTTTTTCCTTTCATTAAAAAAACCAGTAGTAAAACTACTGGTAAACTTAGGTTACCTTTTTTTAGCTATGATAATTCCCATAACAATAAATACTAATATTATTGAATAAAATGGTTTTATAAAAATATCTCACTGTCCAATTTTAAATAACTCAATTCCCTCTTGAGGAATAATTCGTGTAATCATTGTTAACCCCAAAACAATTGCAATTGGTGTTTTACCATTTAAGTATCTTACTATTGATCAAATTGCAATAACTCCCATCATTTTAAAACCAGAGTTAGCAATAAAGTCTAATATAACATCAAATACATTGTAATCTTGACCTAGAATACTATTCTCTAAATTGGATTATTTCCTAATCCTGTTCCTAATAGTAATTGTTGAAAAGCAATAATTAGTCCAACACCTACCAAAAAAGGAATCAATGGTCCAAAAATAGCAGAGATGACTTTGATAACTTTTCTCCCTAAAGAAAAGTTAGTTAAATTCTCTTTCTTTTCAACTTTGAATTCAATATTATTGGTTTTAAATAAAATTAATTTTTCCTTAAGAAGTTTTGTAATTTTAGAAACTTCTTGACCAATAATTAATTGTAATTCTCCATTTGATCAAAGTGCTCCCTTAATCTTTTCTAGCTTTTTAATTTCTTTTAAATCTGTTATTTTTGAATTAAACAAAGTAAGTCTCATTCTTGTAGCACAATGATAAACATCTTTAATATTTTCAACTCCACCAACATTGTTAAAAATACTTTCTATTAAAATTTTATTTTTTTCTTCTTTACTCATCATTTTAAAATTTTTTCATAGACTAATGTCAATTTTTAAACTATGAAAAAATATTATTCCTTTCTTTATTTAGAAGGAAAATTTTCACTGATTAGCACTGTCTCTTTTGAGACCTCAACTTTAATTCTATTGCGTGATTCAAATTTAGTTGAATCCATTAAGACATAGGCTTTTGCAGAGTTTTTAAAAACTTTTTCTTTTATCATAGCTTCTTCAATATTGGTTGTATAAAAATCTCTTCCATATAAACTATTCATACCAACAAAAGCTTTATCAAAGTAAAAGTTATCTAAAAATTTTAAAGCTAATTCACCTGCTGTTGCATGAGTTGAAGCTATAATTGTTCCCCCAACTAAACAAACAGAAATATCGTTTTCTAAAAGTTCTAAAGCAATTGAGTAACCATTTGTAACAACCTCTATTTGTTTGCCTATTAAAAACTTAATCATTTGTTTGGTGGTTGTTCCTGTATCAATAAATATTAGATCACCATCTTCAATTAAACTAGCACCTATTTCACCAATTTTATTTTTGGCATTTATATTTAAACTAGCTTTTTCTTCATCAAAAGATTCTCTTGAAATTATTTTTTGATTACTATTTATTGATTTACCCCCTCCATAAACTTTTATTAAACGACCCTCTTGGTCTAAGTCTTTTATATCCATAATAATTGTTTGTATTGTTGAATCTGTCATTTCAGATAAAGTAATGTTTTTCATAAAACCTTGTTTATCAATTAATTCAACAATTAATTTTCTTCTTTCATCTTTAAGCAAAAATATTCCTCCCACTTTTATAGTACATTATATTGTTAAAAAAGTTTAAAAAAGTTTAAAAAAGTTTAAAAAAGTTTAAAAGGTAGTAAGATATTAGTGAAAGGAAAGAATGAGGATGTTATATGAAAACTAGTTTAAAAACAGAACTGTTAAAAGCGCAAAAATTAGGTTATGCCTTACCTGCTTTTAATTTTGATAACCTTGAAATGATGAAAGCTATTATTGAAGCTGCTGAAGAAGAAAACTCTCCAGTAATTTTAATGGTAACTGAAAGTGCTGCTAAATATATGGGTCTTGATTATGTCTTTGCCCTTGCTTTAACAGCATGCAATAAAGCCAAAGTACCTATTGTTTTACACTGAGATCATGGCTTTGATATTACTTTAATAAAAAAAGCAATTGATGCTGGTTTCTCTAGTGTAATGCTAGATTCTTCTTTAAAACCCTTTGATGAAAATGTCAAAGAGACTTTAGATGTTGTTAATTATGCAAGAACTAAAGGTGTTGAAGTAGAGTCAGAAATTGGTCATGTTGGTGGTAAAGAAGATGATAGAAATTCAAAGTCAAATGGTTATAGTGATATTAATCAAGCAATTGAATTTAACAATTTGACAAAAGTTGATGCTTTAGCTATTGCAATTGGTACAAGTCATGGTTTATTTAAAGGCGAAATTAAATTACAATTTGACTTACTAAAAGAAATTGCTAGCAAAATTAAAACTCCCCTAGTTTTACATGGGTCTAGTCAAGTTCCATTAAAAGATTTACAAAAAGCTATAAAATTAGGAATTACAAAAATTAATATTGGCACTGATTTAAAAATAGCTTGTGCTGATGGATTAAAGCAATATTTTACAGAAAACCCAAATGACTTTGATGCCAGAAAATATGGTAGATTTGCAATTGAAAATGTAAAAAAACAAGCCATTATTAAAATTAGAGCTTTTGGTTCAAACAATAAAGCTTAAATTATTTAAAGACTATACTTTGTAATTATAAAAAGCAGATTATCAA
The DNA here is from genome assembly GCF_964019925.1 of Spiroplasma endosymbiont of Cantharis nigra. Taxonomy (NCBI): domain Bacteria; kingdom Bacillati; phylum Mycoplasmatota; class Mollicutes; order Entomoplasmatales; family Spiroplasmataceae; genus Spiroplasma; species Spiroplasma endosymbiont of Cantharis nigra. Next base: position 303,343 of record NZ_OZ026470.1, on the reverse strand, counting down.
ATCTGCTTTTTATTTTTTTCAAAATAAATTGTTAAACCATACATCAATATTAATCCCAATGAACAAATCATTAAGATTAAGTAATCATAAGTATAATCATTACAATATACTGATATAGCTGTAATAAAATTAATAGAGCTAAAAACTATTCCCACAATATTTCAACTCAATGCAGTTTTTGCCTTTTCTGCTTTAATTGAATAAATACAAGCTAGAATATCAATAATGACTCACAAGCTTCACAATAACATTAACAACAGCGAAGTGATGAACTTTACACTTCAATGCATATTATCATTAACTGCCCCATTTATAGCAGTTGATATAATAATGACACTTTTAATTGATATAACAATAAAACAGAAAAATACTTTTGTATAAAAACTAATTCAAAATTTTGACATATTTTGTTCCTCCACTATTAATTTAGTGGAAAAAAATAAATAAAAATGTCATTGAAAAACAATGACATGTCTAAACTGAGTTTAAAATTTCTTTACGTTGTTTTTGATATTCTTCTAATGATATCAACTCATTTTTATATAGTTCTTGTAACTTTATTAAGCGTTTACTTGTCTTAGAGATTTTAACTCGATTTTTATTTGTAAAATACAAAACAAGAAATACGATAATTTCAACTCCTATTGTAATAGTTAAACAAATTGAAACAATTACAAAAGTGAAGATTATTGTTCCTTGAACAATACTTGCTAAAACAGAAGTAAGCAACAACCATAACATCAATATTGTGAAATTAATAATTATTAATTTTAATAAGTTAGTTAAGTTTCTATCCAAACTTACTTTTGAAGTTATCATTAAATATTCATAATCTCTTAAATTGTAATCATTAAATTCTTCTATTTTAATGATTTCTTTTTTACTTCTATCTTGGTTAGCAATAATTCCCTCTTTGATAATTTGAACACTTTTTTTAATATTGACTTTATTAATTGATCTTAAAATTAAATAGTTTGATGAAATTATTTTATTATTATCTTCTTTTGCAGCAATTTTTATTGTATAAGGATAATTTAAATAAACTAATATATCATTTTCTTTAATAAAAACTTCTTTTGTTATTTCCTTACAAAAGTCTCTTTGATTATTTGGAAAAACATTTATAGTTTGAAATTTATTACTAGAGCAGTTTTTGCATTCCTTTATAAAATGCTCACTTCTATTTAAAACAGCTCCTCTTTTTATATAAAATAAGTCTTTTAATTTCATTTTAACCTCACTAAAAAAATACTAATAAATTAATTATAAAGATTAAATTGTATAAAAAAATATTTTAAAAAAATAGTTATACATTAGTTTTTACTTATGGACTATTAAAAAATAATACGTTCTCTAATGCAACATATCTTTAGAAAATTCATTTTCAGTCATTACTGTTCCAGATTCATTAATATAAACAGTTTGTGAAAAACTATTTTTTTGTCTATCAATTGGAGTATATAGACCAAAACATACTATTGGGTACTCAATTACTTCATTCCTATCATTTCTATGAACAAACTTATTAAAAGTTAAAAATAAAACTGATTTTTGAGAATCTAATAAAGTACTTTTAGTTGAATTTCGTTGACTAATGTTTTCCCCATTTATTTCTAATGAATAATTTTCAATATCCGTTGTTAATACTGTTTTAATGTGACCAATCTCATATTCCTTATTATTATTTAAATTTTTGGTACTATAATCAAATGTTTTTCTTGACAAATTTATATTAATTTTTTCACCTAAGAATAGGTTTCCATTACTCTCATCATGAATTGTTTTTATTACAATATCTCACTTTTTTTCTTTTTCTTCTTCATGAATCATTAAAAGTTTTTCTCGTATAAATTTTCTAGCTCTATCTTCATAGACTTGCTCTTCCATTATTTTTTTTATAATAGAAAAATCAACATCTTTGCAAATATAATTTGGATTATACTTTTTAAATTCTAGTTTTTTGATATTACTAATAATACTTTTAATATTAGCTTCTTGTATTTTTTTATCAAGAATATAATTAAAAATTTGATTTCTTCCTGTCTTAGATATTTTATCTCTAATTATTTTTGCACCCTTCATTTTATTTGATTGAGTAGGATTTAATTTATTAATTGTTCTAATTTTTATAATAAAATCTTCTGCTGTCAGTCCTTCTTCATATTGATTTAATAAATCTCTTTTAAATTCTTCATACTCTTGAAACATTGAAATATAATTTGTTCATGAATCGTAACTTAAATGTACTGTTGAGAAATCAATGTACTTATTTCTATATCCATATCACCTACACATTTGCATAGCGGAATCAAACGTATTGGTACTTCTATAGAATAAAGTTGTTATTAATCCGGGCACTGTAATACCTCGAGATAATTTATATCCACCAATTGCTATCAAATATTTTTCTTCTTCATATTTATCTAATATAAATACTTTTGAGTCAGAATCTTTATTAACAAGTTCTACATTTATTTTTTCAATAATATCTTTAAAAGTGTCTCAAAATTCATTTTGATTTTCATAAAACAGATTATTTCATTTAAGATTTTTAGCAATCATTGATTTAATCATTTTTTTATATTCTTCAATACCAGAACTTTTGAACATATTAATTACTTTAAGAGTTTCGTTCTCTATATTTTTTTGTACTATATTTTTTACTTCTATATTAATCATTAAAGTTTTAAAAGATGATATTGGTGTTGAGTTTTCATATCTTATTTCTTTCAACTTTAGTAGTGTAGCTGAAACTAAATAACTTATAATAGTATTTAGAAAATTTTCATTTTTATGTAGTCCGTTAAACTCCTCAGTTTTTAATTTTTCAAATTTTGATTCATCAATAAAATAAAAAGAGTTTGATTCTTCATATTTTTGTAAATATGTGTTAAACCCTGTATATGAATCTCCCGGAGAGATTATAGAAATAAAGTTATCAGGGTATAATGAAGTATCATCGTGAGTTTTATTTCTATCGCTTAATAGATTAGCAAATGGTGTTGCAGTATAACCCACATAAGCAACTTTTCTAAAGTTATTTATTAATTCAATTATTTTTTTGTTTGTTTTAGATACGTCACTACTTTTTTTAGCTGAATTATCTTGAGAAGCTAAGTCGGCTTCGTCATCTATTATTAATGTTTTTTCATTTAATTTTTCAGAAAATGTAACGTCTTCTTTATAATCTAAAAAAAGAGTATTCAAATTATTTAAAGCATTGATATTTTTCTTTGTTATTCAAAAAGTGCTACGTTTTTCATTAACTTTATATCTATTAATATTTTTTAAATTAATCTCTCCATCAATCGTTTGATTTTCAATCTCATCACTTAATTTAAAATAATTTGCAATATTCTTTCCATCAATTTCAAAAGCCTCATTAACTCTTTCACTAGTTTGTTCTCTCATTTCATTAATTAGTCCTGTTAAAATTATTACTCTTTTATATCCTAAGTCAAATGCAGCATTCATTAATCCAATCATTGAAGAAGTTTTACCAGACTGAATATCTCCTATAACTAATCCTTTTATTTTAAAATTATCAACATCATTATTAACATTTAAATGATTTGCAATTGAAAGTGTTTCATCCTCAAGCCTTTTAATATCATTGAAAGTTCTATCACTTAAAGTTGACAAGTATTTTCTAAATAAATTTAGTTTTTCAAAGTCAACTGCTGAGTATCTTTTAATATTATTTTCCTCAAAATTAAGTAAACTATGATTTGAATATGTTGTGATAATTTCTTTAAGTAATTCTATGTCAATATCATATAAATCAGAAAAAATATCAAGTAATTCCTCATTTGTTTTTTTACTATTTTTAATACCTTTTTCCTTAAAAGCTAAATAATAAAGATATATCTCTTTTTTATCTTTCATTTTGTAATACCTTTCTTACTTCAGATTTGTTAAATCCTAATTCACTAATTAGACAATATTTTTTCTGTTCAAATGTTTTTGAAGAGCTTAATATTTTTTTTATAATTTCTGTTTTTGAGTATTTGCAAAAATATAATAAAATCTTAAAGTTATTATTTGTTGGAGAACCTATTATTTCATAGTTATAATCACAATAAAGTTGAAGATATATTAAAAGATCAAAAATGCTAATTTTAATTCTAAAACTAACTAAAAAGCTTTTTGAAAAGATACAAGAATAATTTACTATACTTTTAATTTCCTCTAAAAAATTTTTAATATTCTTAATATTATCTTTTTCTAATATATAATTCTTTAAGTAAACTTCATTGATGTTTTTAAAAAAAATTTCCTTTTTATAAATTTTTTCATTAATAACGGAGTTAATTTCAAAAAGAGAATGCTTTTTTCTAATCAAATCTATAAATTCATCTATATTTAAAAAATCTTTCATATATTTTTTTCAAAAAAATCTTTTATTTCAGATTCATTATTAATCTTTTCTATTTTTTGAATAGATATTCCTTTAAAATTATTTGCTATTGTGGCACTCCCAAAAACTATAAAATTATCTGTAATCAAAAAATTTTCATTTATTTTACACAACTCATATGCCATATCATCAAATGCTTGACATATCACCATGACATTTCTATCCTCTTTATATAAGCCAATTTTATTTGTTCATAATGTAAAATTAACATAACTACTACCTGTTTTTGATATTTTAATTTCACTTATTTTTTCAATTGAGCCCATTCCTATAAATAAATTCATATAAAGTACCTTTCTTAATAAGATATATTATAAATTAATTTTAATACTTTTTAAATATATAATATTAACATTTTTTATACTACAGAATAGATAACCTTTCTTTTGAGACTATTAGTCTCTTTAAAGTTATCTATTCTCTATTTTATTAATTATATAATAACTCTTTAAATTTAGTTTTTTTTTTTTTTTTAATTAACTTAAATATTTTTTAATTCATTTCTTGTAATATTCATTTACAGTTATATCTTCGTTTTCTATTTTTAACTCTATAGGAAAACTAGCATTTCCACCCATTAAAAATGAAATAAGTCAGTTGCTTTTTTTAAAAAAAATATCTTTTGATGTTACTTTAAATCTATTTAAATCACTTTTATCAAATATAAAATTCTCATCATTTTTTCAAAGTTTTATTATATTAGGGCTTTGAATTTTTCGTCCAAAAGCCTTAACATATGAATTTTTTAAGAGAATATAGCCATCCTTCAAAACTTTTACCCTTGCTATTTTATCATCTTCAAATTTTTTAATAAGAATTAAATCAGATTGCAGTTTCATTGCTTCAGATTTTTTTAACCTTAAATAATTATAAATAAATTCCTTTGTATTTAATTTAACATTATTAATATCAATTTCCTTATCTAATGAAATAAGATTAGAAAATTTTGATACTAAATTATTTATTAATAGTCCCTCAAATTCTCTTACATTTGAAAAATATTTTGTATTTGAAAATGTACTATTTATATTTTTATATAAGCCGCTTTCCATTATATAAATAGAGACTATTTCATTATTTTTTCTACTTATCAAAAAGATTAGGTTTTCTTCCTTCTTATTATCATAACTAACTGAAGTAATTCACTTGTAATAGCTTTTTTCTTTTATCTCATTTTTCATATTAAATGATTTCTTTAATTTTTCAAGAATTAATTGTTTTGATAATTTATCAAATACAATGTTTACTTTTAAATCTTCAAGCTTTAAATCAATTAAATTTTTTATATCTTGTTCTGTTAAAAAACAAGATAATTTATCAAATCAGTAATTCTCTCTATCAATATTATTAACTATATCCAAAACATTTAGAACCTTATTTTCAATTTTTCTTAAACCTCTTCCAAGTTGTTGTAAAAAAACAATTTTTGATTGTGTAGGTCTAAGAAAAATTAAGTTCGTAATATAAGGAATATCAATACCCTCATTAAAAATATCAACAACACAAATATAATTTATACTACCATTTTTAAAATTATCAATTACATTTTTTCTATTATTAGTATCACTTAATAATACTTCACTATAGTACCCATTACTATTTAGTAATTTATTTATATCATTTGCATGTTGCTGATTTATGCAAAAAACAACAGTCTTATTATCAACATTAGATACATATTTTTTAATACTATCAAGTAATAACAGATTTCTTTTATTTGAATTTAATTTTTTATAAATTATTTCATCATTTTTTAAATCATTTTTTAAAATAGTTTCACTATCTTGATCTCTAATAAGAAAATAATTAAATTCAGATACTAATTCTTTATTAATGGCCTCATGAATTCTCATTTCATAAAGCGGACTTCCAAATATTTTTTCAATATTTAAACCATCTGTTCTTTCCGGTGTTGCTGTTAATGCTATATTATTTATTGATTCAAAAAAATTAAATATTTTGTTAAATTGATTTACTTCTGATTCATTATTAATATGATGTGCTTCATCAAAAATGATAATTTGAAATTCATTTTTTTTAAAGTAACCCTTTTCAATTAAATTATTTAATAAACTAGTAGTTATAAATAAATTCGAGAGTTTAGATATTTCTTCCTTGCTACTTAATATCAATTGATTACTATGCTTTTCATTTTCAAATACTATAAATGCATTTTCAATTATTTCTCTTCTATGTGCAACAAAAAGTAATCTATTGTTGATGTTAGACTCTACAAAATTTTTATACATATATAAAGCAGTAATAGTTTTTCCAGTTCCAGTTGGCAAAACTATCAAATGATTTTTAGTTTTATTTTTTTCATTATTAAATAAATTGATAATCTCTTTTTGATAATCTCTCAATATTAGACTAGTTCTACTTTTTTTCAAATTATATTTATTTAAATATAATTTTTGATTTTGAAAATCATTAGGATTTAATTCATCAATGGATACTCAATTATAATCTTGTTCATCTATCATTTCATAAAATCTTTTTTGTATTTTTTCAATTGTTATTGAGTCGTGAATTAAAAAATTTCATTCTCCATGATTCATACCCTTAAAAGTAAAATTTGAAGAACCAACAATAGCTTGAGTTTTGTTATCATTTTTAAATAAATATGCTTTCATATGCAAAGGATTTTTATTTAATTCGTCAATAATCTGAATGCTTATTTCAATATTTTCTGGGTTATTATTTTTTATTTCTTTTAGATCTAACACATTAAAATTTTTGGAATCCTTATCAAAATTTGTAGTTAATATTTTAATTGACCCATCTTGATCAAAAAAAGAATTAAATTCATTTTTAAATATATTAAATGCATTTTTAGTAATAAAAGGTGAAATTATATTAATTTCTTTAGAGCTTTTTATTAGCTCTCTAAAAATATTTTTTAGTTTTTCATGGTCTTTATCCGATAAAAACATATTAAATAATTACTCCTTATTTTCCTTAAATATTCTATCTTTTGCTAACTTGTAATACTCATTTTCAATTTCAATCCCAAGAAACTTTCTTTTTAATTTTTTTGCAGCAACGCCTGTGGTGCCGCTTCCCATAAAAGGATCAATTATTAAATCACCTTCATTTGTATGTATTTCAATAATTTCTTCTAAAATTTTAAGACTTTTTTGAGTTGGATGCAATGTTTTTTCTTTACCTGAAACTACTGAAGATTGAAACTCTGCTCTCAGATATTTTGAATCTATTTTTCTATTAAAAACTCATTTTGAACTTTTTTTTACTGCTCATACTGCAAATTCAGTATCCTGAACATATCTTCTATCAATGTTTCTCGGCATAGGATTTGTTTTTTTTCATTTTATAACATCTTTTACAACTGCATTATTTTTTTCTAAAACCTCAATTATATAACTAATAAATCTATAAGAACAAAAAATTATAATACTTCCATTTTTATCAAGTATTTCAATATACTTAGGTATTCATCCATATAAATTAAAATTAGTATCTCAATCGCCAAATTTTAATCCAACCCTAGGTTTTCTTAAAGTATCAAAATTATTATCAGTAGATATATTGTATGGTGGATCAGTAATTATATGATTTGGCCTTATATTATCTTTTTTTAGTTTTTCAATATATACATATGCATCTTCATTATAAATTTTTATAAAATCACTTTCCACTTTTTCAAAATTATATTGAGATATCAAAGAATCAGCAATACATTTAGCCATTAACGGGGGCACTGCATTTCCTATTTGTTTACAGATCTCCGTTTTATTTCCATAAAAGATAAAAGTATCTGGAAAACTTTGTAATCTTGCAGCTTCCCTAGGAGTAATTGCTCTATTTAAAATTGGGTGAGAATTTCTTCCATTAGAAGGTGTATCAAATCTTGTATCAATTGTTGGACTTGGTTTATCTCAAATAAGTCTTGATCAAGTTGTATGAAACTTTTGTTTTCCCCTTAAATTCATTGGTAAACTACTTTTATCTCCTTCAGCTGGAATAAAACTTAATTTTTTTAAAGCTAATTCACTATGCTTTGTAGAAATGTGATTATATAAATTCAATGAGTTTTTTCTCATAATCTTTTGGTAACTACTTTTGGGATTTATTTTATAATCCAATATAAAATTACCTTCAGCAGAATTTAAAAACTCTAAATCAGAAATTGCTTCTCTTACAGTAATTTTTTTCTTTCCTAATTCTTTTGGCAAGCTAAGTTTTTTACTAAGTGATCCTATAATAATTGTTCTTTCTCTTATTTGGGGTACACCAAACTTAGATGAGTCCATGACTCCATAATTAATAAAATATCCTATTTCTTTAAATTTTTTTATGATTTGATCAATAAAATATCCATTACAAGAATTTATTAATGCTTTAACATTCTCAATTATAAATACTTCAGGTTTTATTTCTTTTACTATATTAAAGTATTCTAAAAATAGAAAATTTCTAGAATCTTCTAAACCTGCTTTTTTCCCCTTAAGACTAAATCCTTGACATGGAGGTCCACCTATAACCATATTTACTCCTTCACTCTTTGATAAAGAAATAATTTTTGATTTTACATGTTCACTTGTAATATCATCACATATTACCTTAACATTTTTAAAATTATTAGTAAAAGTATCCTTAGCAGACTTATTAAAATCTAAAGCTACAACTGTTTTAAAATTTTTATTTAATTCTATTCCATAAGAAAACCCACCGGCTCCACAAAAAAGATCGAGAATTTTAAACATAAAAACTCCTTTTGAGGATATTATATTTTATTCCTCACAATAATTATAATACACTAAAATATAATATTATTTAAGTTTTTCAAAAATAAAATTAACTAATTCAGCTTCACCTACTTCATCTTCAAGAAATTCATAAATAAATTTCCTAGTTCAATCAGCAATGTTTATAATTGATAAAATTATTTTCTTCTGTAAATTTTCTTCAGCTCTATTTGGAGTAAGAGCTTTGTGACATGTAGGACATAACTTAACTAGATTATCTATATGATCAAATTTTTCATTATTTGCAAAAGCTAATACATGATGAATTTCCAAATAGTAAGAATCAGAACCTTTTCTTTTAAAAGATCTTACTTTAATATTAAAATCATTATAACATCCAAAACATATATCTTCTAAGTAATTTCTTGCATAATTTACAATGCTATAATTCCTTCCCTTTGAGTCCTTTTCCTCAATTCCAAAGATTTCTTGTCTTTGATTTTGAATATCTTCAAAATCAAAATAATTATTATTTGCTACATAATTATTAATATAAAAGTTTTTTCTTTTGTATATATCTATATTAATTTTTTTTACATAATTCATAGAATTAATTAAATTACCATTTTCTTTTAATAAAAGAGCCTTATATTTATTTAATTTTTCTAAATCTTCTAAATAATTATCATAAAAATATTTTAAATTAACTCTAATTTGATCATTTCTTGTTTTTCCTTTTAGATATTGACTTTGTAAATATCTAAAATTTAAGTTTAATTGTCTTAAATCACTAATACATGTTAATAATTTAAAAATCTTATCAAAAGAATTTGGAGTCTCAAATTTTCTAAAAAAATCTATTGATATATATTTAACTGAAATATCTATAGAACCCCTTAAAGAAAAATATGAAGAAAAAATAATGCTTTCATATTCATTATCAGAATACTTATATCTTTCTTTCAAAATATTTTTATATAAAATATTTATAAAATCATCATAATTATTATAAATTGTTTTTTTAATTTTTGCTTCATGTATATATCTTCCATTTTTCAATAAGAATGGCAATCTTGTTTCTTTCACAAGAAGTTTATTATTTTCTAAATAAAAATCTTCCACTTTGTATTTTGAGTGCTTGCTTTTTTTATAGTTACTACCTATATAAAAAAATTCCTTATCTTCCTTAACAATATTAAACATAACTACGGCTAAAGTTTTTAAATTTCTTGATTTACATATATCTAGATCAGTTTTCATATTTCCCCTTATTTTAATACATATATAATAAATTATATAAGAATATAAAAAATAGTCAATTTATTATAATTATAAGTAATAGTATGAGTTGTACTGTTCCTTTTTTTCGGACACCTATATTTTATAACTAAATCTATTATTATTATTATAAAAATATTGATACATTTTCAAATTATAAATATATTCATTTACAACATTGTATTTATAATACTCCTTAATTGCTTCTCTTTTAAAAGCACTTCAAAACCTTCAATATATCCATTGTACGTTGATCTACCAATTCTAGACATACTTAAGCCAAAAACAAATCACATTGTAGCTAAGCGATATTGATAAGATTTAAATTCTGATCCATTATCAGAGTGAATAATTGAGTTTGGCTTAAATGTTCCAAATTCATTAACCATATTAAAAAATGACTCTAATACTAATTTCATACCTTTAATATTTTTAGTTACCAAACCATAAACTTTTTTAGTGTTTACATGATAAAAGGCGCAAGTGTATAGTTTGCATCCTGCTATTATTTTCTCTGTAATATCTACAGAGAAATTATCTCCATAATTTTTCAAATTTGTTTGATATTTAAATAATCTAGGATACTTACCAATTTTTTCTGGATTACCTAATTTATTCTTTTGTATTTTATAGTTGTTAGGTTTTAACTTTAGAAACTTCATTATTAGCAGAACTTTTTTATGACTACAATTTAAATCTAAATACTTCAATATTCTTCTAGATCAATAGATTTTAACTTCATTTTTATAAACATCATTAATATTCAAAACCAAAGCCCAATTAATAGCCTTAATTTTTGGTTTACCTTTTGATATTCAATCATAGTAAATACTTTTTGCTAAAACAATTAGTCTACAAAGTCTTCTAATTGCAATATTTGGGTATTTAATTGTAAAATTATAAACTACTTTTGATTTAAATGTGCTTAACTTTCACTTATTTACTTCTTTCTATCAATCATTTCTCTTAATTCTTTAAACATTTCATCTCTTAATTTTAAATCTTCATTCTCTCTTTTTGATTTTTTAAGGTCTTTTTTTAAATTTATAATCTTCTCATTATTGGCTTTAAAGGACTTTTTAAATCCACTTCTTCCATTTTCGTCATAAATTTTTATTCAGTTTTTCAATCTTGATTTATCAATTACTACTGCTTTTGAATACTGTGCTAATAACAAATTGGATTTATAAAAATTTAATACTAATTCAATTTTTTGATTTATTGAATACTTAGTCAAATTAAAACCTCTCTTCGTTCACAAATACTTTATATCAATATATAAAGTATTTTTAAAATGTGTCTGAAAAAAGGTTACACTACACTTTTTTAAGAAAATTAATTATTGTAATAAAAAAATATTTATACTAAATCTTCTTAATATTTATAACTCAAATACAACTTTTTCCTTATTTACTATTACTTTCATCTTTACGTGAGTAATATCTTTCTCACTTAATTTATTATTTAGTTTCATTTCAAAAATAAATAAGGCCAATGAGTTAATAACTTTTTCAGATAAAGAGTTAATAATTCCTCTTCCACCCATTTCTTCAATTGCCTTTTCTTGCATAATAAGATCTACAAGATTTTCTAATTCATCTTCACTATATGAAATTTTTACATTATGCTTTTTATTTAAAGCACTTATTAATTTTATTAATTTACTTTCAATTATCTCTTTAAAAATTTTTCTACTTGTAATGTAATTGAAAGGAATTATATTTTTCTTTCCAATTCTATTTAATAATTCTGGTCTTTTTAAAACATTTATAAAGTGGTCTTCAACAGCTTTAATAAAGTTTTTTCTGATTTCGTCTTGATTTGCTTTTGAGTTATTGCCAATTACTCCTATATTTGAAGTAAAAATTATAAAAGTTTCAGAAAAATCAATTAGTTCATTTTTAGAGGATGTAAGTCTACCATCTTCAAGAATTTGTAAAAATTTATCCAAAATTCTTCCATGAGCTTTTTCAACTTCATCAAATAATAAGACAGAGAAAGGATTTTCCTTTACAGCATTAGTTAATTCTCCCCCTGAATCATAACCTATATAACCTGGAGGGGCTCCTATAAGTCTTTGATCAGATTCTTCATGATTATATTCACTCATATCAAATCTAATTAACTTATTTTCATCTCCAAAAACAAGTTTTGCTATTTGTTTTGCTAATTCTGTCTTACCAGTTCCAGTTGGCCCTGAGAAAAATAAAATACCCTTAGGTTTAATAAGTTTTTCAGAATGCATAATACCATTAAGTCCTAAGCTAGCATTTATTAGAGTTTGTTTAACATTAGCAATTGCAAATTCTTGACCTTTTACTACTTTATTTAAAATATCATCAGAAGTATTTAATTGTTTCAAGTCCATCTTTTCTCATTCTGAATCTCTTTTATTAAATTGAGCTAATGAGAATAATTCTTTAAAAGTATAATTATCATCTTCTGTTTGTATTCTTGCCAGTTGCATAATTTCTTTTACAGCAAAGCCTTCTGTTAATCCAACAGCTTCATTATGTTCTTTTGAATCTGTATTAAGTTTTTCTCTATCAATTACGTTAAATGAACGATAAAATTTATTAAATATTTCTGCTCTTTCATTTTTATTAGGTTTATTAATATTAACAGAAGCAAATTCTATATTTTTTGTACTAAAATCACTTGCAATATTTCCTGTATCTCTGCTAATAAAAATTACTTTACTTAATTTATTTATGTTAATAATATCATATTGATTTTTTACATCATCTTCTAATATAGTTGATAATAAAATAGCTGCTTGTTCTACTAAATCTTTGATACTTTCTTGATTTAATAAGGTATCAGAAAAATCTATAATATAAATTTTTCTATTTAAATCTTTATCTTGAATTTCATTTTTTAAATCATTAATAAATTCTTCTAATACTTGTTTAATACTATGACTTTCAAATTCATCAAATTCATTATCTTCTTCTAATATTTCTTGTTCTCCCAAAAGAAACATTTTTCCTTTTGATGGTGAAAATTTAATAACATCCTTATAACCAATCTCTTTTGCAATTTGAATAATTTTATTATCTAAATTACAAAACTGTTTTTTAGAATCTTGATCATTTTCCAAAAAAGTATCATATACATTTCCTCCAATTAAAAGTAAATTTTTTTGTTGTATTTTAACTTTTAATTGCTCAATTGATTTTTTCATTTTATTTTTCTCTTACTTTCATTTTTTTAGCTCTTTGAATTGGTCTTGATGTAGTAGAAGTTCTTGTAATTTTTTGAGTTGCAATAAATCTCTGTTTGTTTTGTAATCCAGTAATAAACTTTTCTGCATCTGCATCACATAAGTGATCAACATAGTTACCCATTTTATAATCCATTGTTCCATTTAAACCAAAATTAATTACTATGTTATTATTTTTATTATTAATGGTTTTTAAAGAAATTACAAACTGATCAGCTACATCATCATTTGAACTTTTAAGAACTGTATATTTCTTAATCAAAGTTTTAAAACCAATTTTCTTTAATTCCTCTTCTACATCTTTTACAAGGAGAGTCGTTTTGAAAAAGTTTGATTCTATTGATTTTATTAATGCAGAGAAATCCATAATTTCAATATTAGTTTGAATTTTTTCCAAATCAGAGTATAACTTAATTTTAAATTCTTTTTCAATACCTAGATTATTTAGTTCTTTCTTTAAGCTTTCTTTATACAACTTTGCATTTGCTTGATCAAACTCTCTAAATCTAATTTTCTCTATTTCTTTATTGACTGTATTGTAAGTTATTTCAGAATTATTGGCAAATAAATTTTTAATAGCTTGATTTGCTATAAATCCATTTTGACTAATTAATTCCGCTATTTTATTTTTTTCCAGATTAATAAAATTAACTAATTCATTTTCTAAGTTTAAAGTATATTTAATATTTTGAACTTTTTTTATAATATTGTCTAATTCTAAATAATAAGCTTCAATTTGTTTATTTTTTTCTTGATTTATTATATAAAATTCACTGCTAATTGTATGAGAACCACCAATTTTTTCAATTCGTAGATTTGATTCATTTAATTGAGTATAGATATTTTCAATTTCTTTACTAAAAATATCTGTAAAATTATTTTTCTGTGCAAACTTTTCTAAATCTGCAATTTCTTTTTTAACTTGTGATAATGCTAATAGTTCATCTTTATTACATATATCAAATGTTATTGATGCATTATGACTCATAAATTTTCTCCTATACTTTCTTTTTTAAATTAACTAAGTCTATAGTTCTTTCAATATGGTCTAATTCTTTTAAGTTTTCTTCATTTTGAAGTTCTTTTCTTCCATGCACATGCTCTGATAAAAATTTGTAACTATTCTTATAAAATGAATATGTATCATCTTCTTCATAATTAGAACTCAACTGTTTAGAGAAACTTTTTTTCTTTGTAACACCTATTTTATCTTCAAATTTTTTTCTCAAATTAACAATTCTAACTGTAAATTTATCTTCAATGGGCATTTTATTCGCTTCAATTTGTTTATTTAATTCTTTATAAAAATTATCAATTCTTATATCTTTAATTGGTGATATTTCAATATTTTCTACTTCATTTTTTAAAAGATTTAAACCATCTAGTGTAAAATTTTCTTTTGGTTATACATCAAATTGTTCTTTCATTTTTATTAATTTTCAGAAATTTATTTCCTTATTTCAATTACTAAAAATTTGCTTATTTTTATATTCTCATTTTTTAATTAGATACAACTCTTCATATGAAATGTCAGTATTCTTTGTAATTAATTCAATTACATTTTCGTTTAATTCTATTGAATTAGTATGAACCATTTCTTTTATTTCATCATCTTCTAAAATGTATTTGATAAGCTTTTCAGTTCACACTTCACTAATAGAAATTAAATTAATATTATTTTTAATAAAATTAATTTCTAAATTAGTATAGTCTTCTTTACTTTCAAATCACTCTAATAATATTTTAATAAGTTTTTCATTTTTAACTAATTGCAAATCAATGAATTTAAAGTACTTAGTTTCAAATTTTTGAATAAAGAAACTAGTTAATTCAATTTCTTCTTTTAAATCTGGAATAAACAATTTATCTTTATAAGGATTAACTAAGTAGATATTATTTTCATAAAGGCAAAGATCACTTTCAATACCAATATTTTCTTCTAAAATATTTTCTAAGTAAATTTCATAGTTATCATATTCTGGATAAATTACTTCTGAGTTTAGTTTCTCTTTAAAGTTATTTTCCTTTAAAGTTAAATTATATTTTTTCTTAATGGTTTCTTTTAAGTCTTCTTTTTCAATTAATCCAATTTTAATATGCTCAATTAATTTTTCAGTTCTTCTATTTTTAGCTAATAAATTTTTGGATTCATCAACAATGAATTCATGTTCCTTATCTATATAAGTTAAATAACTATCTAATAATTCTATTGATTGAATCTCTTGTGATAAATGATCTATTTTAACATTGGCCTCACCTAGTGTCTCATAATAATTTTGATCTAAATATCTATTAACTTGAGAGTCTAAAGTTTCATTATTATTTTCAATTTTCTCATAACCAATTTTTGATTCAACCTCTTTTGGACTTTTATTATTTAATATTTCACTTAAAAATATTTTTTTTCTTTTTTGTAGATTTTCTGTTAAGGAAAAATACTCTTCATTTTTTATTTTTTCTTTTATCTTTTTATTTAAAACTAATTCATTAAAATTTATCTCTCAAATATTTTTAATATCTTCATAATTATTAAATTTAAAAGTTATTGTTTTTGATTTAAATATCTCTTTAAAAGAGTCTTCAATAAATATATGCATTTTTGAATCTAAATTAAAATATTTCTTAAAAAAATCTTGCAATTCTATAATTGGAGGTAAATCCTCTAACTCGTTTTTATAAGCCAAAAGTAAGCAAAATCTTGAGTTAAAATCATTTAATTGTTTTAATGAAGCAACATTAACTTCAATTTCTTGTAAAAAATAAGGGATATTTATATTTACTTTTATTATATTTTTCATGTTCTAATTACACCCTCATTATCTTCTACTTTTTCAAATCACAAATCAAATATATTTAAAGGTGTTTGTTCACCTTTTTCATTATCAATTAGTGGTTTTACTTCACTTCTAAAATAATCTTCGACAGCTCCAACTATTATTAATTTGTGTCTTGCTCTTGAAACGGCTACATTTAATCTTTCAATTGACTTATAAAAATCAATATTTCTTGATTTAAAATCTCTAATTATTCTATCTACAGTAAGCAGTTGCTTACCTCTTACAAGATCAACTATTATTATGTCTTTTTCTCTTCCTTGAAAATTGTCTACCGTATCTATTTTAATCTGACTTAAATAATTATTATCCTTAATGCTCTCTCTTAACATATCTCTAATAATAATTTTTTGTGATTTAGTTACAGCAATAATTCCAATTTGATTGGGATTAATTAACACGTCTTCTTTTATTTTTTTTATTAGTTCAACAATGCAATAAGCATTGTACTCATTAAATGCTGATCCAAGTGATCTGTTATTAAATAAAGAAATTTTCTGATCAAAAGAAACCTGACCTTGAAAAATATTTAATGTTTGACTGTATTTTGAATTTTCTTTAACATATTTGACAAACTTTTCGCTTATGTAAGACGTATCTAAAATATTTACAGCATTACTATATGTTTTATCATAATTTAATTTAACTATTATTTCATTTCTTTTAGTACTTGGTAATTGTAATTTTTCTTCTTCATCATAGACAAAATTAACTATATCCATAATTTCTTCATTAAATCTATGTTGAATATTTAAGAACTTATATGCAGCTTTATCTCCAATACCTTTTAACTTTTGCGCATGATTTTTAAACAAGGGAAATAAAAATAACTTTTCTATTTTAGTTCTAAATATTTTAAATTCACTTTCATTTGTCTTGTCATCTGCATCTTTTTTTGTTTTTCATTGAAAATATTTTTTCAAAGTACTCTCATCTATATCAGATAAATTAGGAGGTAATTGTCTATAGTCACCTGCCAACATAATTTTATCAGCTAATAAAGCAGTATTCAAAATTTCAATTGTAGTTGATTTAGATACTTCATCAATTATTTCAAAGTTAACTGGATATTCAATAAACAAATCTCTTGTTTCATTTAAATAGGTTATGCTTTGCTTACCTGTTGTAGTGATACCTATAACATTTATTAATTCTTTATTTAATGCTGTTAATGCAAAAGTTTCAACTTCATTTTTATTAAGAGTGCTATTATTAACTCTATTTTTCAAATTTTTATTTAGATTTCTTATCTTGTTTATATAAGTTTTTTCAGAATTAATA
This sequence comes from Spiroplasma endosymbiont of Cantharis nigra, assembly GCF_964019925.1. Classification (NCBI taxonomy): domain Bacteria; kingdom Bacillati; phylum Mycoplasmatota; class Mollicutes; order Entomoplasmatales; family Spiroplasmataceae; genus Spiroplasma; species Spiroplasma endosymbiont of Cantharis nigra. The sequence goes on along the minus strand of NZ_OZ026470.1, from coordinate 285,604 downwards.
TTTACTTTTTTTATTATCGTTTCAATGATTTTATCAATTGAAACAATTTCATCTGATTTAAAATTACCATACTTTTCAATAAACTTAGATATTTGTTTATCCAGAGTAATGTAATTTTTTATTTCTTTTTCATATTTTCTTTCTAGAATTATAGTTTTACTATCTAAAACTTCTTCTTTTGAACCACCATATGTAATAGCTTCTTTTATTTCTTCTTCTAAGTTTTTTGCCATTGATTCTGAATAAATTCACTTATAATTTTTTAAATTATATTTGTCATATTCTTGATTTTTTATCATTTGCATTAAAAAAGTAGGAACAAAATTTATTTCTCCCTTAGAAAAATTATATTGTTCAGAAAATGAATCAAATTCATCATTATCTTGATTATCAAAATCTTTTAGTATAAAGTTATCAATTGAGTATAAAAAATTTTGATACATATGCTTGTAGTCATATCCTTCACTACTCAATTCTTCTTCTTTATCTCTAATATAAGTATTTTTGTAAAAAATAATATTGGGATCGATTTTAAAAAAGTCTTTAAGTCTATCAAAGGCATTATTTATTGCTTCATGAGAAAATGAAGTAATTAAAGTGTTTTCATTTTTTTTACAACTAAGATAAGTTATTGCAGCAATTGTTTGAGTTTTTCCAGTTCCTGGTGGACCTTGTAAATAACTTAAAGAGTTCGAAGTTAAAGCCATTTCCAATGCTTCATATTGTTTAGAATTTAAGTTTAAATTTATATTATCTAAATCAATAACTGGGAATTTATTTACTCTAATCAATTCAGGATATTCTAATGAAGTTGCAAGATACGGATTTCTGTATATACCTTTCTCCAGCATTACAATTGCTGAATGATACCTATTTATTTTAGTTAACAAACCCTGATCAAAATCTGATAAATATCAAATTTGTTTTCCCTTATAATCATTTTTTAATAAAGATGATAATTCAATTTCATTAAAATTTATTATTTTTTCTTCGTCATCTCTTGGGTCAGTTTTTAAAGATACTTTTTTAAAACTAGCAGTTGATAATTCAATATTACTTTTTAAATTATTATAGTCACTAATTTCTTTTTCAAAACTTAAAATATCTTCGTTTAATTCTTCCTTTGAACCATTTAATTTATTTAATTTATCGTCTAATAAACCTATTTTATTTTTATTTTTATTTATTTCTTCATTATGTAGTTTTAATTGGTCTACTGTTTTTTTTAAATACAAACTTATATTTTTTAAATTTTCTTTAAAAATCTGTAAATCTTGTTTCAATTCCTTAATAACTTGATTATTTTTTAAATTATCAGATGTTTTATCTTTTTTTATTTTTTTATTTTTTTTATTACTTTTTTCAAAAATATCTATATTTTTTTCCACATTTAATATTTCTTTTTTTAATTTTTGTTCCTCTTCAACGGCTCTTTTATTATTGCTTTGTTCACCATCTAAGTTTTTTTCATATTCTCTTAAAGTTATTGTGTATTCTCGTTTTTCATCTAATAATTTGTTAATTTTTGTTTCATCTAATTTTATTTTCTCTAGATTTAGAGTAATTTTTTCATTAAAAATAGTAATTTGTTGATTAATATATTCATTTATATCAAAGCCTGATAAAGATTTTATTGAAGTAGTTGTTTTTATATCATCTCTTTCACTTGAGATAATTTTATACTTTCCCTCTGAAATTTTTGTCTTACTATCAATCATTAATATCAAATTCTCTTTTGCATTTGTGTTTTCTTCTAAAGAAAAATCTTTAAGTGAAAAAAGTTTTGCTTGGGAAGACACCTTTTTTTTGTCTCTTAAATATCTTTTAAAATCAATAATAAAGTCATGTCAACCTCTTAAATTTAGACCTTCTTCAGATTTTCCAGTAAGAATTTCAGATCTTGAAACGGATCTAAATAAGTTAAAAAAGTCTTCTTTATTTTCATATAGCTTTAAAATATCTATTTCATTTTTTTCAAGAAATTCTACACTATCAATTAAATTAGTTATTGTTTTAATATTTAATGAATCAACAGATTCATAACTAAACTCCATAGACTCAACCCTTGTTATATCAAATCAAAGTTTTGTATCTGAATTATCTGCCTCTTTTTCATAGCAAAAATCTGCATAAATAATAATTGAGTTTTTTAGTAAATTAAATTTCTTATTAATTTTTTTATCAAACTTAAAAATAAAGGCCAATCCAGTTATCAATGTGCCATTATTTTCTTTCAAATCTTTTAATTTATTTTCAAAGGCATGTAAATTTCTAAGAGTTGAGTTATTAGCTTTATCTTTACTAATATTATTATCAAAAGTTGATAAGTTTAAATACATTAACTCCATTAAACTATTTTCATTTAATAATTCAAAAAATTTAGTAAGTATAAATTCTTCAGTTTCAAAACTTAAATCTAATACTTTTTTAATTTTTGAAATAACCATATCTCTACATAAAGTAATGTTATTTTTATTAAAATTTTTAATACCTAATTCAAGTTTAAGTTCTTCAAAATTTGACTCTTTCTCCGAAATTTTAAATTGCAGATTCATAAATTATATTTTCTCCTTAGAAGTTTTTAAAGCAATTTATTTATTTTAAAGTAAGTTAATTTAAAATAAATAAATATCTCTAACTCTTAAAATAATATCACATAATTGAGTCTAATAAATCTTAGATTTTTTTTAAACATTTATATGATTTATGAGAAACAAGCAAGTATCTCCATAAATATTAGACAAAGAATAGATTTTTATTTTCAGAGTTCAGAAAATAATACAGGTTTTACAATGTTTATCACAAGTTCAAAGAATTGTCAAAGCTAATTTAGTAGAGCAATCAATCATTCAAACAAATAAAGGAACTGCAATACTTCTTTTACTGTTAAAAATTATTTGATGAAGGAAATAATCTTACATTGTCAATATCTGATGTTGGATTTAAACACAATTTTGCTACTGAGTATTTAAAAGGATGAAACAAATATATTTTCTTCAAAGATTATAGAAATTATTTTAATTCATTGGGGAATTTTAGAACTAAGTTTAAAGAATTCATTTTAGAAAGAAATAATCTTCAAGATTATATTTATAATAAAAAAGAGACTATTTACAGTTGATTTAAAATCAAGTGCAAGTCTCTTTAAGGTTGTCTATTCTTTGCTTTATTTTATAAAAAGATTTTGTATAATTTAAAAATTATATTTGTCTTATATACAAGATTTTTTTTTTTTTTTTATCTTTTTGTCTACTATAAGAATTTTTTTTATTAACAATGTATATCTCTTTTATTTTATATTGCAAAGCCCAAGAATGGATTTTCTCTCGTTAATATTCTATTATTTAGTTTATAGTTTAAAAATTCTTTTTCAAGATTTCTATAGAAAATAATTGTCTGAATGCTTAACTGATTAAGATATGAAAATAATATTCTTTTATATTCAATATCTATGCTATCTAATATATCTGATTCTATTATTAAAGGTACTTTTAAACCCGTACTTTCAAGTAAAGTAGCTTTTAAAAAAATTGTAATTATTTGACTCTTCCCTCTACCTGTAAAAGCCTGATTATTAGTTTCTAGGGCTTCTGCTTTAATGGAATAGTTTATTAGTCCTTTTTTAGAATTAAAATTAATTTTCAAATTTCTATTAATTGAATATTTAAAAAATATTTTTCAGTTTTTTAATGACTCATCAATAAATTTTTTCATAAGAGAATTAATTGAAAAATTCTCCATAATATTAAGCGAGTTCTTTAAATTATTTTTTTTAATTTCTAAAGTTTCTATTTTCTCTAGTTCTTTACTTATTAGAAAAATTTTTGTATCAATTATTGCCTTATCTTCAATATCTTTTACTAAACCTATTTTCTTTAATTCTATTTTGTTTTTTTCAATATTTTTTTCTAATTCAGAAACTCTAGTCCCAATTTCTGTACTATTCATTTTAAATTTTTCAATATTTAAATTCATAATATTAAAAAAATTTTTTACACTTTCCATTTTTTTTAAACTACTTTTTTTTAGAAAATAAGTATCATATTCTTTTAAAAGAGCATCAAATGTATTAGTATCAAAATTTTTTTTGAGACTTTTTTTATAATTTTTTAGATAAATAATTTCATTAATCATTTCTAAATTATTTATATAAACTTCATTATTATAAACTTCATTATACTTTTCATTAGTACTTTTTAACTCCTTATTTAACTTATTTAATTCACTAATTTTAATCTTCTTTTCTAATACTTTCAGCTGAATATCTAAATTTGTAATCTCTAATGCGATACTACTATCAAATAATACTTTGTCATATTCAAAAATACTCCTAATAATAGAATCTTTTGTTTCATTTTTTGTTATTTTATAATTTTCAAAAACAGTATATTTATCCTCATCCAAGTTTCTAATTGAAAAAGTACCTAGCAATATATCATTTTTAAGGTTATATAAATTACTTATTTCTTTCTTATATTTCTTATACTCAACAAGTTGTCCATCAATATAATTTAATTCTGAGAATAGGTATAATTTAAAGATTCTTTCAATATTAGTACTATCATTTTTAAAAGTTATTTGAAAGTAAATATCATTTAGATCCATTTTATTTTTTTGCTCATTTATTTCTTTTATTAAAGTTAGTACTTTAACTTTATTGTTCTCTCCACGTCCTAATAATAATGCAATTACATTAAAGAAAGTTGATTTTCCTGAATCATTAGAATCATCATTAGAATCATCATTAAAATTTCCTGAAGCAATTATTGTTAAACTCTTTGAAAAATAAAAATTAGTTAAATCAGAAAAATTTGATTTTATATTTTTGATATAATACATACTTCATTTTCATCCTCTCTAATGTAGTCTATAAAATTCAAATAATAAGCTAAACATAAAAAATGTTTTGTTTTATTTGTAAGTGAAAAATTTTTTAAGTTAATCCTTTTATTTTTTTTAATATAATAAATAAAGTAAAGAAAACTATTTTTTATATCTATATTTTTATTAGGTAGTATTCCAATAATTTTAATCTTTTTTAGTTTCAAATATATCACACTCCACAAATATTATTCATATAATTTTTAATAAATAATATTTTATTCTATCAGTTGGTATCTCAGCATCATTTATCTTTATAAACTTATATTCTTTTTTAAAGTCCCTAATGATTAAACTTTTAAAATCCTCAAATATTGCTATTAATACTTTTTTATTTTTCTCACTTTTATCAGTATCTTTTATATTTTCACAGTGATATTTATAATTTTTTTTAAAGAACTCTCTTATTTTTTGAAAATCATTATCAGTATTCTCAAATAGTTCTCTAAATTTTTTATAGTCATTTGTCAATAAATTTTTAATTGAGATATTTATAAATATTTCAATATCTATATCAAAGTGATTTAATTTCATTTTTTCGTAATATTCTAAAGTCTCATAAGGTTCGTCGCCCATATGGATCTCAATTTCCAACTTTGAAATTAGTGCATAAACTAATTGCTGATTAAATATTCAATCCATATCACTTTTAATTGAAATTCTATAATTCAAAGTTTTTTTAAGTTCCATTAATTTTTCCATAGAATAGTCCTTAGGAAAGTTTTTATCAATTATTTTATGGCAAGATTGACAAACTAATAATCCGTTTATTTCAGTTTTAAGTGCATCTTCACCGTATTTTATAATAAACTCCTCTCTAAATTCATTTCTTGGTTCGCCTTCTTTTTTAGATGCAGGTATTATATGAGCAATTTCGCCAAAAGAGTAATAAGTTTTTTCAAAGAAATCTTTATTTGAGTCATTCTTTAATGATCCAATAATTACTGGTTTAATACAAATGGTGCAAACGCTCTCTGCATTTTTGTATATTTCCTTTTTTGTTTTTTCAGAAAATTCATTTTCTCTATTGTTAGTCATTATATATTAAACCCTTCTAAGAAATCTAGCATTAATGTCTGTCAATTTCTTCATAATTTTTCACGATTTTTTTTGATATCTTCAACTTTATTTACAATTGTTCTTTCATTAGCTTCAATTCCTTCAATTGACTTTTGTATAATGCCTTTAAATGTTTCAAAGGATTTAAGTTTTCATGAATTAAATTTATCAAAAGCTTCATTATTATCAGATTTGCCTCTTAAATTTGATTCAATTAAAATTAATTTCCTTACCATTGAAGACACAAATACAAAACTATCAGGATCTGCAATTAAAATATTTTTATTTTTTTGTGAAACTAAAAATGGCACTTTAAATTTTTCATTTGTACTTGTTGCAACAAGTACAGCATAGTTAGCACCTTCCTTTGCCATATCTTCTGTTAATTTTGGCTCTCAACTATCTTTTCATTCACCATTTTTACACTCAAAAACTATTTTTCCAAGATCTAATTCCTTCTCTCTTACTATTTGTAAAAAGTCAGCTTTAGTACCTGTTCGTGTAATTTTATTTATTTCATCTCCTGTTAAAGAAGCTAATTTTCTTAATTCTAACTCTACTTCATTCTCTCAATTTTCACCTTTTGTTTTATTGTTTAAAATTCTATTTGTTGCATTAGCAACTTTTAAATCAGTTATTTCTTTTTCTTTTAAAGAAATAATTTCTTCATATTTTGTTTTAAGCTCCAGCTCTTTTTGATTTAAAATTAATTTGTTTTCACTTTCAATTTTTTGCAGTTCCAAAAGAGCTTGATTTGTTTTAGCTTCTCATTGTGCTCTTTGCAAATTAAAGTTACTTTCTAATTCTAATTTTAGTTTTTCCACTTTTTGTTCATGTAGTTGATCTAAAGAATTTGCTTCAGCTTCCAATTTTTGAATTTTGTTCATTAAAGCTGTAACTTCAACTTGTTTTTCTTCCAAGAATTTCGCTTTTAAATTTGCTTCTAATTCCTTTAAATCTCTTTGATTATTAAGTTTAATAGTTTCAATACTTGTATTTAATGTATCAATATTGTTTTTTAAAGCAGAAATGTTTTTTTCATTTTGAAGTTCCAAATCTTTTTTATAAGAATCTAGTTCAAGACTGTAAGTTTTTTGCAGTCTTTGTGTAATTTGAGTTTCAATTGCTTTTGTTAACTCTTCTTCTAAGTGTTTTTTAAACTCATTGATACTTTCACTATCTCTAGTTTCTAATTGCATTAAATCAATTTCTTGATTACAATTTGAACAAGTTATTAGTAATTTTTTCATTTTTTATTTCCTCTTTTTTTCTTTCTTTGAGAGGAGCTGGAATAAGTTATACTTACCCATCAGGAACTATTTATCCATCAGTAATAATTTAAACTTTACTATTATTTTTGGTGTTGCTGATTGCAACACTTATATACTAGCAAAAAAAACATAAAAAAGACATAAAAGTTTAAAGTTTTAGGCCTAAAAAGTCTATCTAATAGCGTTAAAACCTCTTGAACCAGAATTTGTATCCTTTATTCAATTAGTTTCTAACTGCTTTAATTCTTCTCTTGATCAACTTATCTGTGATAAGTTTTCTTCTAAAATAAAGAAGTAAATGTTTTCTAATTTTAAGTCATAGTGTTTTACATACTCAACTATTTTTTCATATTTTAGTTCTAAATCTTTTCTATTCTGATAGAAAACTTTTTCTATACTATTAATATGTTGTTTTCATCTACTAAAAATATTATTTGCTTGACCAATATAGATTGGAATTTTATAAGTATCTTTTTGATTATTATTTATAATTTTTATTCCATAAATACCTTGATTACTATTTTGATATAAGCCATTTTTTATATTATTAAAACTAATACCTCTTTTTATATTAAAAAAAATATCTAAAGAATTATCATTTTTTTCAAGTACTTTATACTTTAAATTAAAGTATGTTTCCTTATTTATTATTTCAATATTACAATAAAAATTATGAAATAAATTACGTAAATAATTTAATAAGAGACAATATCAAATAAGAAATGATAAAGATACTATAAAAGAGAGTGGTAACATAACAAGTAAAAAATTGTTCATAGGTTTATCATTAGAAAGATTTATCATTAATGAAATGCCAAATAAAAATATAAGTAGAAAACTTATTATTGATGTTAAAAGGATAAAACCACCCTTTTTATTTTCCTTTGCCAGTTTTTGATCTAAATCACTTGCTTGTCTTCTTTTATCTATTTGATATGAACTATATTCGTTCAAATTATTAAACTTATTAAACTCTAAACTTTCAATGAAAGGATTTATTTTATTAGATTCTTTTATTGTATATCTCTTTATTCCACCTCTTGGTCCAATTTCTTTCATAAATTTATAACTTTGTTCTAAGGAATAAAAATTTGCTATTTCATTATCATTAGATAAATCTAAATTTAAAAAATTTTTTTTCTTAAAAGCAATTTCTGCTTTTTTATTTCTAATATTAAAAATAGTTTTAATAAAAAATAAATTTTTCATTTTATAATATTCCTTTCGTATTTAATTATTGGATAATATACTTTTTATAAGTACATATTCAATTTTAACATTTGAATAAAAGTATTAATACTAGTTTCAAATTTAGAACATGTAAATTATATTTTAATATTCAAAGGTATTTAATTACTTCTTATTATAAATAAGTAGTATTAATTTTAATAAAATAAATTTTCATTTTTAAAAAGTTTCCTCTGCTATTTATTACTCTCATTATTATAACTCTTATGCCTTTAATTCATATTTTAAATATTTTTTAGTTTGATATAAAGTAAATTTTAAGAAAGATAAAATTAATTGAAAAAAGATAAGTACTAATACTTATCTTTACTTCCTATCACAGTTAATATTAATTCGAATTTCTCCTACTAATTCCGGGTCATTATTATGTTCCATTATCCCTAAATAAAGTTCTATCTTTGTTTCACCACTATCAAAGTAAGCTTGCATATCTTCTTCAGAAGAAAAATAATTCTTGCCATCCTTATCAAAACACAAAAAGAAGTTTCGATTATCTTTTCAATTTATATTTGCATCATTAATTTGCTTCTGCTCTTTAATTGAATCAGATACTATTTTACTTATATCAGGTGGTATTGTTTCTTGTCTAAATATAAAGAATAAAATATTACTTTGTTTATAAGACTCAATATCTTTAATAACAACATCACTAACATCTATAATATTTGGTTCTGGTGGGATTTCTGGTTCCCCAGGATACTTACTAAAATAAAGGTTACCTCAAACTCGTGAACTAATATTTATCTCATTTTCTTTTTTAAAATTTAAACTTTGTAAATAAAAATAATCATCATCTTTTAAATAAATATATTTATCATCAGAAGTCTTCCTTATTTTCTCGCCATACCTATCTCATAAATTTATATTATCAATTGAAGTATTTAGAATATCAAAATCTGTTTTAAATTTATTTAAAAAGTACTCACTTGCTAGTTCCTTTATATATAACTCAAAACTATCAAAAAACTTTTTATAAGTTATTGATGGAATATTTATACCAATGAAATCTTTTATGAAAAATTGATAATTTTTCACGATTTTTTTAGCTTCTGAATTTTCTAGATCATAAATCATTTTCACTTCAAATTGCCTTGATTCAACTCACACAAATTTTCCACCTATTTGAGAAGTATAAATAGATAATTCAAATTTATAAACATCATAATTAAATTTTTCAATTTCTTTAATATGAACTAAATGTTCATTTGTTGATTTAGCTTTCATAGTTTCTGGATCTTTATAAGTAATTTCAGATACACGACCCATACTAAACTCATTATTATAAGTTGTTCCACCTGTTCTTAAGAAAGATATAAAATTTCTTTCTTCATCTGGACTATTATATTTATTTATTGAATAATTTATTAAAGTAAAATCTTTTAGTAGTGGTGCCTCACCCCCTGAATAGGGATAAAATGAAGAACAAGATATTGTATACAGAGATGGAAATAATATTGAATTTATACTAAGTAATAAGAATATTTTTTTCATACTCTAGCTAAATTCAATATTTTTAATATTCAATTGTGCTCCTGCTCTTGATCAATAGGCATTCATTCAACTAGCATAAGCCTTAACTTCAATATCAAAATTTATAGTTATAACATTATTTTCTATTTTTATTGAAGTTCAAGCTTTAGTAGTATTTCAATTAACACTTCCAAAATATCCTTCATTTCATAAATCATTTGTCATACCATTTGATAAACTCATAGACTCTGTAATTTGTTTTACATTAATTCAGTTATCTTCATTATAATTCTTTATTTTGTATTCTCCTGAATAAGTAAGATCCATTTTTTTAAATTTTTGTTGAAAATAATCAACTCCAAATTCTGGTCTATATTCAACTTGATAATGTCTTGAATCAGTTTGAGTTGAATTATATGCTTCAACTTCTATTTTTTCTGATTCTCAAGTTTCATATAATTTTACTTTGGCGTCATATGTAACTAATACTCTACCAATATATTTACTTGTACTACTTGCTTCCAATAATAAAGTCTTATAGTTTAGTTCTTTTACATTAACATCTGTTCTTTGTATATTAGAGTTATCTTTGAAAAACTTATTCAAAACTTTTTCTTGAGTTGGATTCTCTATAATTCCTAAATTTTTGTTTTTAACAGCATCCTCTAATTCTTTACTTATTTGTTCATTAATTATTTCTACCTTAAATGATAAAAATCCCTCAAAACTAGAATTATTTAATTTTGCCATAAATTTTAATTCTCTAGTTATTTTACTATTTGGTTCAGGTACTTGAATTGGAAATCCAGTCAATCTTCAATTTTCTGGATAGTAAAAAGCATCCATTAAAGCATCTAAAATAATATCATTATCCATATTTGATGACATTAGATCCATTATTACATAGTCAAAAATTTCCTGTTCAGTTGTTGTTGATGTAGTTCAATTAAGATTACTAACAGTATCTTTAGTTTTTATCTTTGACAGTAGTATTTTTTCTTGGTCATTTTCATTTAATACTATTGTGTTATTCAAGTTGTTATTATTTGCTATTTTAGCAACGCTTGGAGAAGTTAACCCCACGCTTGCAATAAAGCCTAATAATAAATTCATTCTTTTCTTTCTCTCCTTTTTGTAGCATCAATTACTTGATGCTACAAAAGTATCTTATTCTCTAATAGATTAAAAGCATTTTTTCTTTTAGTTTAAGAAACTCATAGAAAAGATTGTTTTTAGTAAAGAGTTTTTAATTAAGTGGTGCATTGAAACTTTTAATTATAATTTTTCCTTGGGCAGTTTTATCATTTCCTCCACCTTTAATTTCAAAAGTTAAATGATTCAACATTTTTTCTAAAGCATTAATTTTAGAGTTTGATTTACATAAATAAATTTTTGAAGTTAAATCAAATACTTCAACAAAGGCATTACTATTATTTTTTAAAATTAAATCTGCAATAAAATTTAAATCCTTATTTTCTAAAAAAGATTCTTCTATTAAAAATAAATTATAATCTAGTGATGAAGTTGGACTAATATCTTTATATTTTTTATATAGTAAATCTTTCTTTTTAGAATCAATTTCATTTAAAAAATCTGGGATTTGAATTTTTAAATCAGTTGCCAATGATTTAAATTTTATATAATCTTGTCAACTAGTTTCTTTTTGCTTACTGTATTTTTTTGTTAAGTGTACTCATGCACTTAACATCATTTCGACATTATCATCTTTGCCATGCTTTTTTAAATTACTATATTTTAAAATAAGTTGTTCAACTTCTTTAAATTCTGTTTCACAAAAACTATTATATGCTAAGTTAATTTCAAAGTTTTTTGTTTTAGCATAGAAACGATAAACACCACTTCCCTTTGATTCATAACTTGTAATCAGAAAATCTTCAATATCTTTTAAAGAATTAACATGTGTTCCACTACAAAGTTGAATTGAAGCATTATCAAACTTTACAATTCTTAAGTCACCTTCTAATTGTTTTTGATTAAATTCAATTGCTAAATTATATTTTTCTATTGCAGTTTTTGCATCGACAATAAACTCTTCTTTTTTGGCATTAGTTGTCATTTTCTGTTTTACTATATTATTTAGTTCATAAATATTTGATCAAGAAATTTTTTGCTCAATATACATATCCATTCTTAAACCACTTTCATCATTGAAATATCCTTTACCAATACTGGTAGGAAAAATTTCACGTAAAGTGTCAAAAAGTAAATGAGCTGCACTGTGATTTTGACTAACAAGATCTCTGTGATTTTTATCTAACTTGGCTATTACTTGTGACCCTACTTTAATATCTTTAATTAACTCTACTTTATGTACTACTTTATCTTCACTAATAGCTAGTCCAAGGACTTTATATTCTTTTTTATTAAATATGATAACTCCTTTATCACTAATTTGTCCTGCAGATTCTGGAAAGAATACTGTTTCTTTCAAATACATTAATGTAAATTTTTCTTTATTAATGAATTCTGTCACACTTGTTTCAATTTCATTTAGTTGATACCCTTTAAAATTTTTTAACATTTTTTTGTTCTCCTCTTATTATCTTTCAAACAAATTTGAATAGATAATATATACTTATTATAATTTTTATTACAATAAACTCAATGTTAATAATTAATATGATTTAAATTTTATATTTTAGACTCTTTATTAAATGTTTTTATATATTAACTTCTAATTTTTAAAAGCATTGCTCATATCTTTTTGTTTTATTATTAATTTAAAGCTCAAATTTTAATGAGAATTTTTTATACCTAAATGTATTACTTGTATAAATTTCAATCTTATTTTTCAATTTCTCTTCTTCTAAATTAATATTAATCATTTCTTTAAACTCTTCCAATTTTTGCCTATTTTTTGAATGGTTTTCATCTCAGTCCGAAGAAATTGCACATATGAATATTACTGAGCCAAAATGATTTGCTCATGAAAGATAATTTAATGACTCTCAAGATTTGATTAATTGCTCAGATATTTCTTTGGCCTTTTTAAGTTTAAATTCCTTATCAAAATTTAAAAAATTTTTAAGCATTTTGAATTCTATAAGAGCAATTGTCTTTTTATTATAAATACTTAATGCATCACATCTTTTAATTTGATTAAAAAATTTCTTTTCCAATTCCATAGCTTCCTCAAAATTTATTACCTCTTGATTTTCACTAGACAAAACACTTTCCTCTTCTGTTGTCTTAGATACTACTTTTCAAGAGCTTCTATAAACCTCTAAGGTTTTATGAAATTTAATATTCATTTTTTAAATCCTCCATATAATCATAAGTAGAAGAAAATCTTGTCAAAATCTCTAAACAATTATTTGAAACATATGCAAAATTCTTACCTTCAATGCGTTCAAAAAATATATAAGTATTTTTATCTTCTTGCTTCTCAAATTTTCTAAAGGCACTAACAACATAAGGACTATGAGTTGTTATAAATAAATCTGAGAAAAAATTTTTTTGTAATTGAATAATAATGTTAATTAAATCAATTTGTGAAAAAGAATTTAATGAAACTTCAATCTCATCAAAAAACATGGCATTAAGTACTAAATCACTTGCATTTTCAATGAAAAAATATAAGCCTAAAACAGTTTTTAATCCATTAGATAAACTATAGTCATTATCTTTATTAAAAATATTATCATTTGTTTTAAGTTTATTAAGATCTAAATTTGGATCCATTTTAGACAATAAGTCCTTAATTAATTTTAGTATCTTTTCTCTTTCTTGTTCATTATTTTTTACATTTGAATCTTCATCAGCTAATCATTCATAACCATTTTTATTAAATGAAAGACTATGTCTTCCTATAAATTTATTTTCTTTTGTAAAATAATTACCTTTATTTTCCTCAAACTCAAATAAAAACCCTTCCAGTTCGCTATCTACAAAACTTAGTCTAATATTATTATCAATCATATCTATTCCATTTGTTATTTCATTCAAATTTGATATATATTTTACTCTTCCAGTAATTTTATTAAAATATGAAATACTAAAGTCCACATTCTCTTTATTATGATAAAGAGAATTTTTATCATCTTTAATAACTATTTCAAATTCATCATTTTTAATAAAGTCCTTAAAATTTAACTCTATTAATTTTTTATAAATTATTTTAGCAAATCTATTAAGTAAATTTTCTCTATTATCATAATTTACAATATAAAAATTAACTAGATTTTCAATTTTATCAAACTCTTCTTTAATTTTTTCTATTCTTTCAGAAATATTAGATAAGTTTTGCAAAACATTAAAAAGAGCTCCAATAGGATTTTTAAATATGACTTTAAGATAGTTACTTATTATTCCTCCTAAATAATTTATAATTTCTTCAAATTTACTAATTTCATAATTATTGTCATTTTTTAAATCTTCTATTTGAATATTTAAAAGTCTCTCAATTTCTCTATTTAAGCCATTAATTCTTTTGATAATAGCTTCAATAAAATCCATTTTTTGATTATCTAAATTTATGTCAGATGTAATCTCTATTGTTTGATTATATACTTTCAATATTTTTAATAAAGTTGTTTTTCCAGTGGCATTATCTCCTGTTATTATTACCATTGAATTCTTTTCAGATATAAAAGATAAATTACTAATTGGACCAAATTCTTTTATTTTCACTTGCATTTTTTACCCTCAATTCAATATAAATATTATATTTGAAAGAAAGATACAAACTAAAACTTTATTAAAAATACCTTTATTAACAAATTAATTATTCTCAGTCAATTATTAATTTATTTTCAACAATCCACTTCTTATTGACATTTTCTAGTGCTTTAAAATAATTATTTTAAAGCATAAGTTTCTATATTCTCTTGAATCTAAATAGAAAATTAAAGCTAAATATTGCTTATTGATAGACCATTAAGTAAAAAATTACTTTATAATCAAGTAGTAAAGAGGAACTTTAATATCATGGATGATAAACAATATAAACAAGACTTATTAGAAGTCTTTGAAGTAGCACAAAAAGCTATTGGCAAAACATTAAGAGAATTAGCTGGTAATAATTTAGATAGAATAAGATACTTTTATAATAAAGAAAAAGTAAAACATGTTATTCAACAAGCTGTTTTTGACATTGGTTTAATGAGTAAAATGGAATATACCTTTGAAGATCTACAATTAGAATTAAAACCAGTTGCATTAAAATATAATAAATATGGGGAATTAATTGTAAAAGAAAGAATGGTATTAAATGACATTTATTACGATGAAATCGTTAATGAAACATTTAAAACAAGTAGATTTATTAATAAAAATCAATTATTGCTAATCATGACCTATATTCATGATTATGAAAAAGACTTTTTAGATTATAAAATTAAAGATGCTTTTATTATTGATATTAGTCGACAAAAAGAATTCTTTTTAATTGTTAATGATTGATTAGCAATTCAAGAAAAAGTTAAAAAAGGTAAAGCTGAAGATTTAAATGAAGGATTTACAAATATTTTGTCAGCTTCAACAAAAAGTCAAAATAGAATTGATTTAAAAAAACAACCCTATTCAAATGTTTTAGTAAGATTTAGAAACTATTCATTTAATATTAATTTCTTAAAAGAAATTATTTCAAAAAAAATCAGAAAGATTGATTATTTAAATGAAATATTTGAAGAAAAAGAAGTTAATGATATTGCAGATTTTAAAAATGAACAAATTGAAGAGTATCTAACAAGTATTATTGGTACAGACATCTCTAAATATACCCAATCAAAAGCTAACCAATGACACCAAATGGCTTTTGAAAATTATTTAAAAGAACATAATAGAGCAATGTATGACTTTATTAAAGTAACTAATTATAAGTTAATTCATAAATTAACTGATAATAGTAACCTTCAAGAACAAATCTCAACCAATTATGAATTAGATCCTTTTGAAATTTTAAATGATGAATTTGAAGAAAGTACATTTTATCAAGATATAATTTTAAAAACCTATATTGTAATAATGATTGATAAGACAAATAACCAGGTTTTAAACTTTAAGTTATTTAGACTAAGTGACGAAAATATTAAAAAAGCTCAAAGTGTTTTTTACAATGCAAGAAAAGAAATTCAAAGAATTATATCTCTTGGTATAACAAAAGATATTGATCCAAATTTTACTAAAATTAAAGATAACTTAGCTATTCATTTAAGAAAAAGTAAAAAAGCAAATAACACAATTTATAAGGTAAATGATAAAGAATTTGAAATTCCAGCATATGAATTTTGAATCAATAAGGATGTCATTTTTGAATAAAATAAAAAGATTCTTAAAGGAATCTTTTTTTTGATATTTATTTAGTATACTAAGCTGATTTAATTTTAGCAGCAACTGAGAAAGTAGTTTCTTCTCCAGTCATAATAACATAACCATCTTTTGCTTTCACAACAACTTTAATAGTTATATCTTCAGTTTCACCTTCACTTGTAGGTTCACCAACAAGTTCTAAACCTTCTACTAATTGAGCATTTTTTACAGCTTCAATAGCTTGTTGTTTATTATCAAATTCTTTTCCACTTGTAGCTAATTCTAATGCACTTTGAACACCACTTGTTGAAACTTCTTTTAAAGGAATTTTAATTTTTGCACTAACAGAGAATTCAGTTTCTTCTCCAGTCTTAATAGCATAACCTTCTGTTGCTTTCACAACAACATTAATTGTTATATTTTCAGTTTCACCTTCACTTGTAGGTTCACCATCGAATTCTAAACCTTCTACTAATTGAGCATTTTTTACAGCTTCAATAGCTTTTTGTTTATTGTCAAATTCTTTTCCACTTGTGGTTGCTTCTAATGCACTTTGAACACCACTTGTTGAAACTTCTTTTAAAGGGATTTTAATTTTTGCATTAACAGAGAATTCAGTTTCTTCTCCATCTTTAATTTTATAACCTTCTTTTGCTTTCACAACAACATCAATTGTTATATCTTCAGTTTCACCTTTAGTTGTAGGATCACCAACAACTTCTAAACCTTCTACTAATTGAGCATTTTTTACAGCTTCAATAGCTTTTTGCTTATTGTCAAATTCTTTTCCACTTGTGGTTGCTTCTAATGCACTTTGAACACCACTTGTTGAAACTTCTTTTAAAGGGATTTTAATTTTTGCATTAACAGAGAATTCAGTTTCTTCTCCATCTTTAATTTTATAACCTTCTTTTGCTTTCACAACAACATCAATTGTTATATCTTCAGTTTCACCTTTAGTTGTAGGATCACCAACAACTTCTAAACCTTCTACTAATTGAGCATTTTTTACAGCTTCAATAGCTTTTTGCTTATTGTCAAATTCTTTTCCACTTGTGGTTGCTTCTAATGCACTTTGAACACCACTTGTTGAAACTTCTTTTAAAGGGATTTTAATTTTTGCATTAACAGAGAATTCAGTTTCTTCTCCATCTTTAATTTTATAACCTTCTTTTGCTTTCACAACAACATCAATTGTTATATCTTCAGTTTCACCTTTAGTTGTAGGATCACCAACAAGTTCTAAACCTTCTGCTAATTTAACTGCTTTTACAGCTTCAATAGCTTGTTGTTTATTATCAAATTCTTTCCCACTTGTAGTTGCATCTAATGCAGCTTTTACACCACTTGTTGAAACTTCTTTTAAAGGAATTTTAATTTTTGCATTAACAGAGAATTCAGTTTCTTCTCCATCTTTAATTTTATAACCTTCTTTTGCTTTCACAACAACATTAATTGTTATATTTTCAGTTTCACCTTCACTTGTAGGTTCACCATCAATTTGTAAACCTTCTGCTAATTTAACTGCTTTTACAGCATCAATAGCTTCTTGTTTAGTTTCAAATTCTTTTCCACTTGTGGTTGCTTCTAATGCAGCTTTTACACCACTTGTTGAAACTTCTTTTATAACTCCAGTAACTTTTGCAATAACAGAGAATTTAGTTTCTTCTCCGTCTTTAATTTTGTAACCATCTTTTGCTTTAACAACGACATTAACAGTTACATCATCTGTGTCACCCTTAGTAGTAGGTTCACCATCAAGTTGTAATCCTTCTCCTAATTGAGCAGCTTTAACAACATTAACAGCTTCTTGTTTAGTACTAAATTCTTTTTCTTTTACTGTTGCATCTAAAATGCTTTGAACTTCATTTGTTAAAACTTCTTTAACCTCTACTGAAGTATCTTTTTTAACAGTAACATTAATTTTTTTTGTTGATAAAACATTTTGCTTCCCTTCAACTTCAACACCATATGTAATTGTTATAGTTTCTTTAACATCTTTATCTTTTGGTAATTTAGATGGTGTTATAGTAACTACTACATCACCATTATCACCAACCTCACCAAAAGTAACTGTTAAAATTGATTCTTTTACATTTGATACTGATTTAACAACTGCTTTATCAGTTTTTTTACCTAAATTTATTGTTATTTTTTTAGATTCAAGATTTGAAAACTCTAAGCTTTCAATTTTTTCTCCATCATCTTCTTTACCACATGCAACAACAGTTGCACTTGTTGTAGCAACTAAACCAGCTGCTCCTAATAATCCTAATAATTTCTTCATTTTATTTCTCCTTTTCATAAAACTATTTTTAGTATATTTAAAAAAAAAAAAAAAAAGCAACTGCTTTTTTGAAAAATATAACTTTGTTAATATGATATTGGGTATTGGGGAGCTAAGTAACATTATTTCCTAAAATTTTGAATCATTTTGTTTGGTGTACATTCATTTTTTAAGATCATATTTGTATTATTAAAAATTTTAACAAATTTATATATATTACTTCCAAAATGCTGATCATTATTAAATTTATTACCAAATATTAAATAAAAATATTTTTTGACTTATCTAAGGCTTTGCTCTACAAATTGATTTCCTTTAAATCCTGAAGCCGAATTTGATCTAATTATATTATGTTGCATACAAAATGTTTCTGTTTCTTTACTTGTAAATGCAGAACCTAAATCACTATGCATAATAATTTCTCTATTCTAACTAAATCCATTTTTCTTATTAAGTCTTCTAACATCTCAAAAGTTACTATTATATTGAGTTACAAACTTAATATGAACTAATTTCATTAGAGCAAAAGCCATATGCAGGTAAAAATATGAATATAATTCTCTAAGTATACAAAATGATAAATAAAACATTTATTATTTTGTATACAAGAAAAAATTTTATTTCAAGAACAGTTGGAAGTAAATTTGTTCATGCAGACCAAGAAATTAAATTAGAAATAACTTCTGTTAAATCAAAAACAAGAATAGAAATAAGTACTCATAAGAAATATATCTCATTAGTTCTTATAAAAGGAGAATATAGTTCTAATAAATATTTAGAAAAGATTGGAGTTGATGGTGTGTAATTTAAAAATATTTATATTGTGGAGTTAAAACAAAACACTTATTTTTACATGCATAAATATAATTAGTCAAGTATACCAAACAATTTATTGAAAATTTTACTTTCCAACAAATCATTATTTGTTGGTCTTTTTATTTCTGACTTATAATCTTCTTCAAAGGATGTTCCTTTATTTTTTAATGATAATCTTAAGTAATTGTAATAATCATTGTACTTTTCAATCTATCTTTTTAACTCAATGAAAACAGTTTGTTTTAAAGTTTAGGGACTCTCAAGTTTAATTTGTGAAAAAATTTTTAACATACAGCGTTATCTACTGAGTTACATGGTCTTGATAAAAATATTTTTTTCTTTTTCTTTTTTTGCAAAATTGCCTTACTCAATTTGAAGTATATTGATACCCATTATTAGAATTAATTATTATTATACCAAATTCCTTTTTATATGAGATTACTTCTCTTTATGTATCTTGATATATTTTATTATGATTTTTCATTGGAACTTGATGACAAACAATAAAAACTGAGTAAACATCTTTAATTATACTCAAATATATAAATGAACCATTAAAGGAGTAAGGCGTGGATAACCATATTTACCTTTTTCTGCCTTATACGCTTCTAATACTAATCGATTAAATTCCAGATTCTCTTTATACTTAAAAATAGGCTTATTATTTTTAACTCAGAAATAATATGATCTTCTAGTTACATTAAATCTCTTGCATAATGAAATGATAGTAAATCTACTTTTTAACTTTCAAATATCAAAATACTTTTTATATACTATAATTTTTGTGTTTACTTGCACATCAGTTCACATAGCTTTTTTAAAACTTCATTTTCTAACTCAGTTTCCTTTACTTGTTTTTTTAAGTAAAAAGTTCTCTCACAATATTGGATCTTTAATTACATTATTCCCCACATGATTTTTATGCTTACCTGTGTTAGAAATTAATAAATTCCTACCAAATATTTCATAATCAACACATTACTTTCTAATAGCAGAATATGAATATGGATATTCTGCTATTAGCAATCTATAATTTACTCCTTTTTCATAATGTTTTTTAACTATTTCTAATTTAATTTTTGGGTCTAGATGAGTAGATTTACTTCCAACTGTTCTTGACATAAAAAATTCTCCTTGTATAAATTAATAATAAATGTTTTATTTATCATTTGTATACTTAGAGAATTATATTCAGAGATTCTTAAAGGAATCTTTTTTTTGATATTTATTTAGTATAACTAAGCTGATTTAATTTTAGCAACGACTGAGAAAGTAGTTTCTTCTCCAGTTTTAATAACATAACCATCTTTTGCTTTTACAACAACTTTAATAGTTATATCTTCAGTTTCACCTTCACTTGTAGGTTCACCATCAATTTCTAAACCTTCTGCCAATTGAGCTACTTTTACAGCATCAATAGCTTCTTGTTTACTACCAAATTCTTTTCCACTTGTAGTTAATTCTAATGCACTTTGAACACCACTTGTTGAAACTTCAATTAAAGGCACTTTAATTTTTGCATTAACAGAGAATTTAGTTTCTTCTCCAGTTTTAATAACATAACCTTCTGTTGCTTTCACAACAACATTAATAGTTATATCTTCAGTTTCACCTTCACTTGTAGGTTCACCATCAATTTGTAAACCTTCTGCTAATTTAGCTGCTTTTACAGCATCAATAGCAGCTTGTTTATTATCAAATTCTCCTCCACTTGTAGTTGCATCTAATGCAGCTTTTACACCACTTGTTGAAACTTCTTTTAAAGGGATTTTAATTTTTGCATTAACAGAGAATTCAGTTTCTTCTCCATCTTTAATTTTATAACCCTCTGTTGCTTTCACAACAACATTAATTGTTATATTTTCAGTTTCACCTTCACTTGTAGGATCACCATCAAACTCTAAACCTTCTGCCAATTGAGTTTTTTTAACAGCATCAATAGCTTGTTGTTTATTGTCAAATTCTTTTCCACTTGTGGTTGCTTCTAATGCAGCTTTTACACCACTTGTTGAAACTTCTTTTATAACTCCAGTAACTTTTGCAATAACAGAGAATTTAGTTTCTTCTCCATCTTTAATTTTGTAACCATCTTTTGCTTTCACAACAACATTAACAGTTACATCACCTGTGTCACCCTTAGTCGTAGGTTCACCATCAAGTTGTAAACCTTCTCCTAATTGAGCAGCTTTAACAACATTAACAGCTTCTTGTTTAGTACTAAATTCTTTTTCTTTTACTGCTGCATCTAAAATGCTTTGAACTTCATTTGTTAAAACTTCTTTAACTTCTACTGAAGTATCTTTTTTAACAGTAACATTAATTTTTTTTGTTGATAAAACATTTTGTTTCCCTTCAACTTCAATACCATATGTAATTGTTATAGTTTCTTTAACATCTTTATCTTTTGGTAATTTAGATGGTGTTATAGTAACTACTACATCACCATTATCACCAACCTCACCAAAAGTAACTGTTAAAATTGATTCTTTTACATTTGATACTGATTTAACAACTGCTTTATCAGTTTTTTTCCCTAAATTTATTGTTATTTTTTTAGGCTCAAGATTTGAAAACTCTAAGCTTTCAATTTTCTCCCCATCATCTTCTTTACCACATGCAACAACAGTTGCACTTGTTGTAGCAACTAAACCAGCTGCTCCTAATAATCCTAATAATTTTTTCATTCTTTCTCCTTTTATTATTTTTATAATAAAAGTACCTTGTTTCTCACTCAAGTCTAGTTCTATTATAACTAATTTGTGACTTAAAAATTACAACACTGAAAAATAATTTTATTTTCAATTAGTAGATATTATTAACTTTGCAACTTTTTTGAGTTTAATTTATAAAAATAAAAAAAAGACTCTAATTAAAGAATCTCTTTATAAAAATCTAAGTATTAATTTAAAATTGATTATCAGTTTAAAGCGATTTTAATTGACCCTTGTTCATAAACTTTTGAACCTTCATTAACTGTAATTGTTAATTCACCATTTACTGCTGGTACAACTGGGTTTTCTCCCTCAGCTTCAACAGCTGCTTTAGGAGCTTTTGTTAATGTAGCTGTTACTTCTGCAACTTCTAATTTAGCATTTTTTCCTTTAACATCTGTTAAGTAAGCTTCTGCAGTTTTAACTTCAGTAATTTTTAATTCATTAACTGTTACATGAGTTTCAATTTTTACTAATGTAGGAACTGTAGCTTCCTCTTTTTTAACAGTAACGTTAATTTTTGTTGTTGTTAAAACTTCTTGTTTTCCATCTTTTTCAACACCATATGTAACTGTTAAAACTTCTTTAACATCTTTTTCAGTTGGTAATTCAGATGGTGTTACAGTAATTACTACATCACCATTATCAGCAACTTCACCAGCAGCTACTGTTAAAATTGATTTATCTTTTGCATCAGATACTGATTTAACAACTGCTTTATCAGTTTTTGTACCAACATTAATTGTTATAGTTTTTGCTTCAAGTTTTGAAATTTCTAGAGATTTATCTACTACTTTTTCTCCACCACATGCAACAACTGTTGCACTTGTTGTAGCAACTAAACCAGCTGCTCCTAATAAACTTAATAATTTTTTCATTTTTTATTCCTCCATACTTTTTTTGAAAGCACCCCACACACATTTCAAGCTACTATTATTATAATTTACTTTAAGGACTTTGTTTTTGTGGGTTATAACATAAAAATATTTTTATCAAAAAAATTAATTTTATTTTTTGATAAAAAAAAAAAAAAAATGTATTATTAATATATAATAATTAAACTTTTTCTTCCAATTCTTCAACTTGATCTTCAAGTATTTCAACATTTTCTTGAAGTTTTTCAATTTTCTCTTGCATATTAATTATCTCTTCACTTAGTAATTCATTTTCATTTTTTATTTTCATAGCTGACATCTCTTCCAAATTTTCATTTGTCTTTTTATCTTTTTTAAGTCTATTCAAGGTCATTTTATCTTTTACTTTATTTGAAATAATAAAGGACAATATGAAGAGTGAAGCTACCATTGCAGATAAATTAGCGCAACCTACTTGTAAGTCAACAGGATCTTTAATAAATGCATAACTAGTTCAAATACAAGCATTTAGAAAAGTTAAAAAGAACATAATTGGAGATAGAGCTTTTGTATTTTTAGTCACGCATACCTTAATCACTTGAGGCAATAGCATTGAAAAACTTGTTGCAAAACCAACTCAGCCAAGAATATCATTTGCCAGTAATTTTGAAGCTGATGTTAATATCATAATATCTGTCTCCCTTATTCACTTATATTAGCAAATAAGTGTACTTTGGTCAATATAATCAATACTTATCTAATTAAATTTAAATACAAACTTAATTTTCCAAAGCTTTATAAATAGCTTCCATGTTAATGGGCAATTTAAGCAAGTTTTTTAAGGGCAAATTATTTTTAATCAAATATAAAAATAAGAAATTTAATTGCTTAAAATTCTCAATTGCAACCACTAAAGAATTTTCAATATCATCATATTTAAAACATTTAATATTATTATTTGATAAGAAATTTCTAAAGTTTTGTACTTCAAATTGTTCACTTATATATACTTTATATTTTGAATAAACATTTAATTTTTCGGCTGAACCATTAAAAATGTTTTTCCCATTATCAATAATTATGAAATCATCAATAATATCTGCTATTTCATCAATATTGTGAACAGTAACTATTATTGTTTTGCCATCTATTTTAGCTTCCATCAATAATGTTTTAATTTTATTTCTTCAATACGAATCTAAATTAGCTCCAGGCTCATCAAGAATAATAATTTCTGGCTCTTTAATAAAACACAATATTAAGTTCATTCTATTTTTCATTCCTCATGAAAAACTTCTAATTGGCTTATTTCTTGACTCTCAAATATCAAAATATTTCATTCAATATTCAATTCTTTTTTTTGAAATATCTTTAGTTAGACCCATCATTATACACATATCCAATAAAAATTTATAGGCACTTACAACATATAATGAAAAATCCATTTGAGTATAATAGCCTATTTTATTATTTACCAAAAAGTATTTGCCCTTTTTTCTAGAGATATTTTCAATTTTAATATCTCCTTTAAATTCCTTAATTATTCCTAATAATGAATTGATTACAACAGTTTTACCACTACCACTACTTCCAAGCAAAGCTGTTATTCTTCCTTTTTGAATTGAACAATTCAAAGGACCAATAGCTTTCTTTTTAAATTTTTTTATATAATTTTCAAATTTTATTATTTCTTCCATATTTTACCCTGTTAAATCTAACTTTCTAAATTTATTTTTTGCAACATAATAATTAATAATAGCAATCATAGCTTGAAAAATTACATAATAATAAGGTTCAATGAAATTATTATATGTTTGAGAATCTAATTTATAGTCTGAATCAATTTTAAACACATAAGATGGCTGAGAAATAAACAAGTTATCTTGCTTATTAAAGTATATTTTACTTGAACTCTCTGGTTCAAATCATATATGATCATAGCTTCTCCCACCAAAATATGTATAATTTTGCAACATATTGGAAATAAAATTAAGTTGAAATGAAATATTATATAAATTTCTTGATTTAATATACTTCTTTCAATTTTCGTTTTTAATTACACTGCTATTTTCAAAAATAACCATATTATTTGTATAACGTATAAAATAATTTTCTAAAATTCTAATACTTAACATTGTTGGAAAAAATAATGTTTCCTGTATTAAATTACTTACTTTAGAACTTTCCAATCTCAATTTATTATCAGAAAATGAGAAATAGCTTTGATAAATTTCTACTATGTTTTTATCATTTAATAACATTTTTTCTTCCTCTGGTTTGGTAACATTTTTTATATAATTTTTCTCAATATTATCTTTTTCATTAAGAAAAATAAATACATCGAATAAATTATAAAACTTATCTTGAAAATTATTATTAATTTTTGTTATAAAATTTGTAAATTCAATAAACTCTTTAATAATTTGTTCTTTTTCTTTACTAAAGGAATTTGCTTTAATTTTATTTTCTAACTCTTCAACTGTTAAGAATCTATACTTTAATTCAAACTTTAAATTAACTTCATCACCTTTTCATTTTGATAATTGTGAACTATTATTTACTGCAATAATTTTTGTAGGCTCGCTTAATTCTACTATCTGTTGCTTTTCTTCTATAATTCCCAAATCCAATCAAAAATTAATTCTTTTTTCAATGCTAGAAGCATTACTAAAATTATTATTTATTGAATTTGGATCTGTTTCAAATTGATTATCTATAAAATTGTTATATATTTCAAAACTCAAATTAGAATATTTAATCCTTTTATTTAAAACATGATTTTTAAGATTATAAGAATCATATATCTCATTGACAGACATAACGGTATTTGCATTTTTATAAGAAAAAGTTATGCTTTTATTTTCTTCACCTTGGATTAAAAAAGTATAAGGTAAATTACTAATAAAGGAACTTGCCAATATTAAAGTTGCTATAATAGTTGAAACTTGAATACTTGCAAATAAAGATATTAGTAGAAAAAAATTAATTAAAAATAAACAGCTTATAAAAGCATAAACAAAATAAGTTGTTGTAACTCTTAATAAAAAGAAATTTACTTGCACTAAAAAAAGCATATTAATAAGATTTATCAATAAATATGTAATTGATATATTAAAAAACATTAATAAAATAAATGCAATAAATTGATAACTAAATAATTTAGCTCTTGATAATTGTTGAGTGACTATTATATTTAAAGTCTTATCATCTCTTTTTACAACATAAAAATATTGAGCCAATCGTAAACATAAAATAAATAATATTATAAATATAGTTAATAAAACATAATAATCAAAAATTAGTAAGAAACTACTATTATTCCTTTGAAAAACTGAATAGATTGCTATCAATAAAGAAAATAATAAATATAGTCCATTAAAAATTATAAAAGAGCGCTCTTTTATAATTGATTTAAAACTATATTTTATTATTCATATTCCTGGTATGACTTTTTTCATTGTTTAGAAAAACTCCATTATATAAATTTAATAAAGTCGCTTTCATCCAATGTTTTTGAGCCTAATGTTATTTGATCTAAATCAAAAAGCACAAAAGCATTGTTTATATTTTCAGTTTCATTATTTCATTTAAAGCTCAATTCATTTTTTGTTGTAATTCCTTCAAAACACGCATAGTTTAATACAGTACCTAATAAACTTAATATTTTTTTCACTTTATATTCTCCCTTATATAAAACTATTTTTAATATACTAAAAATAAATAAAAAAAGCAAGAAATTTTTTATGAAAATATAATTTGGTCGATATAATCAATACACTATAATTAAATTTAAAACAAAGCTAATTTTCCAAAGCTTTATAAATAGCTTCCATATTAATGGGCAGTTTAAGCAAGTTCTTTAAGGGCAAATTATTTTTAATTAAATATAAAAATAAGAAGTTTAGTTGTTTGAAATTCTCAATTGCAACCACTAAAGAATTTTCAATATCATCATATTTAAAGGATTTGATATTGTTACTTAATAAGAAATTTCTGAAGTTTTGTACTTCAAATTGTTCACTTATGTATACTTTATATTTTGAATAAACATTTAATTTTTCAGCTGAACCATTAAAAATGTTTTTCCCATTATCAATAATTATAAAATCATCAATAATATCTGCTATTTCATCAATATTGTGAACAGTAACTATTATTGTTTTGCCATCTTTTTTAGCGTCCATCAATAATGTCTTAATTTTATTTCTTCAATACGAATCTAAATTAGCTCCCGGTTCATCAAGAATAATAATTTCTGGTTCTTTAATAAAGCACAATATTAAATTCATTCTATTTTTCATTCCTCATGAAAAACTTCTAATTGGCTTATTTCTTGACTCTCAAATATCAAAATATTTCATTCAATATTCAATTCTTTTTTTTGAAATATCTTTAGTTAGTCCCATCATTATACACATATCCAATAAAAACTTATAGGCACTTACAACATATAATGAAAAATCCATTTGAGTATAATAGCCTATTTTATTATTTACCAAAAAGTATTTGCCTTTTTTTCTAGAGATATTTTCAATTTTAATATCTCCTTTAAATTCCTTAATTATTCCTAATAATGAATTAATTACAACAGTTTTACCACTACCACTACTTCCAAGCAAAGCTGTTATTCTTCCTTTTTGAATTGAACAATTCAAAGGACCAATAACTTTCTTTTTAAATTTTTTTATATAATTTTCAAATTTTATTATTTGTTCCATACTTTATCCTGTTAAATCTAACTTTCTAAATTTACTTTTTGCAACATAATAATTAATAATAGCAATTATGGCTTGAAAAATTACATAATAATAAGGTTTAATGAAATTATTATATGTTTCAGAATCCAATTTATTGTCTGAATCAATTTTAAACACATAAGATGGCTGAGAAATAAACAAGTTATCTTGCTTATTAAAGTATATTTTACTTGAACTCTCTGGTTCAAATCATATATGATCATAGCTTCTCCCACCAAAATATGTATAGTTTTGCAACATATTGGAAATAAAATTAAATTGAAATGAAATATTATATAAATTTCTTGATTTAATATATTTTGTTCAATTTTCGTTTTTAATTACACTACTATTTTCAAAAATAACCATATTATTTGTATAACGTATAAAATAGTTTTCTAAAATTCTAATACTTAACATTGTTGGGAAAAATAGTGTTTCTTGTATTAAATTACTAACTTTAGAACTTTCCAATCTCAATTTATTATCAGAAAATGAGAAATAGCTTTGATAAATTTCTACTATATTTTTATCATTTAATAACATTTTTTCTTCCTCTGGCTTGGTAACATTTTTTATATAGTTTTTCTCAATATTATCTTTTTCATTAAGAAAAATAAATACATCAAATAAATCATAAAACTTATCTTGAAAATTATTATTAATTTTTATTATAAAATTTGTAAATTCAATAAACTCTTTAATAATTTTTTCTTTTTCTTTACTAAAGGAATTTGCTTTAATTTTATTTTCTAACTCTTCAACTGTTAAGAATCTATACTTTAATTCAAACTTTAAATTAACTTCATCACCTTTTCATTTTGATAATTGTGAATTATTATTTACTGCAATAATTTTTGTAGGTTCATTTAATTCTACTATCTGTTGCTTTTCTTCTACAATGCCCAAATCCAATCAAAAATTAATTCTTTTTTGAATGCTAGAAGCATTACTAAAATTATTATTTATTGAATTTGGATCTGTTTCAAATTGATTATCTATAAAATTGTTATATATTTCAAAACTCAAATTAGAGTATTTAATTTTTTTATTTAAAACATGATTTTTAAGATTATAAGAATCATATATCTCATTGACTGACATGGCGGTATTTGCATTTTTATAGGAAAAAGTTATGCTTTTATTTTCTTCACCTTGGATTAAAAAAGTATAAGGTAAATTACTAATAAAAGAACTTGCCAATATTAAAGTTGCTATAATAGTTGAAACTTGAATATTTGCAAATAAAGATATTAGTAGAAAAAAATTAATTAAAAATAAGCAACTTATAAAAGCATAAATAAAATAAGTTGTTGTAACTCTTAGTAAAAAGAAATTTACTTGCACTAAAAAAAGCATATTAATAAGATTTATCAATAAATACGTAATTGATATATTAAAAAACATTAATAAAATAAATGCCATAAATTGATAACTAAATAATTTAGCTCTTGATAATTGTTGAGTGACTATTATATTTAAAGTCTTATCATCTCTTTTTACAACATAAAAATATTGAGCTAATCGCAAGCATAAAATAAATAATATTATAAAAATAGTTAATAAAACATAATAATCAAAAATTAGTAAGAAGCTGCTATTATTCCTTTGAAAAACTGAGTAAATTGCTATTAATAAAGAAAATAATAAATATAGTCCATTAAAAATTATAAAAGATCGCTCTTTTATAATTGATTTAAAACTATATTTTATTATTCATATTCCTGGTATGATTTTTTTCATTGTTTACAAAAACTCCATTATATAAATTTAATAAAGTCTTTTTCACCCAATGTTTTTGAACCTAATGTTATTTGATCTAAATCAATATAGAAATTAATAAAACCTAAATCAAAAAGCATAAGACTATTATTTATATTTCCAGTTCCATTATTTCATTTTAAGCTCAATCCATTTTTCCCTGTAATTCAATCGAAGTCTGTATAGTTTCATACATTAGTTGGACTTGATAATCCTTTTTGTTGTAATCCTATTGAGTATATTGAATTATCAGGAAGTTTTGCTTGATTTAACATATTTAATCTATCTTCTGTAAATTCAAATCTATCACTTAAACCAAAATTTGAATAAAAATTAAATGAGTTATTATTACCTCCACTTGTTGTTTTATCTTTTTCAACAAATCTGCTAGTTAAATTAGAGCTTTTAATGACCATCAAAAAATCTTGAGCAGAATTATATTCAGGATATTGATAACCATAAGCAACTCCCATTGTTTTATGTCAAACCTTTAAACTATTTACAGAAAATTTAGCCATATTATCTAAAATTTTACTATCTGATTGCTGAACATCAATTAAATAATTAACTGCTATTCTAAAATCTGGTAACTCATGAATATAACTACCATCTGCTAAATTAATTGATAAGCCAGTTAAATTAACATATCCTAATGCCAATGAACTTTTGAACTCATTTGTTTGAGCAATAGAAGATTCTTTATCAATTGACAATTCTTTTAAGAAATTTTGTTTTGAAATAATATATTGGTCTTGTCAGATTTTATAGTTATTACTTGTAAAGTAGTTATTTACTAATGATTGTTGTGTTTCTGAATTATTTGGATCATTTCTAAAAACAGTATTCAGCATTAATCTTCCTTCATCAGTTTTATAATCAAATTTAATTGAATTTGAATCATTATAACTTTTTACAGTATTTATTGTATTGAATAATGAATATTTATTCATTTCTGAAGATTTATAAATAACATCTCCCTCAAAAGAAAGCGGCAATGTACTACTTATTTCACTAAAATAATTATTTTTAATAAAATTAGTCATTGAAGTTTCAAAACCATTTGTCTTAGCATTCTCTTGATAATATTTTTTAAACTCGGCATCATAATTACCATAACCATCTGATTCATCTTTTGAACCCTTAACGTCATTTCATTTTAAATTTGTATGTTTTTTGTCAAGAGCATCTTCTGATGAAAAATAATCTTTTGCAATTCCTTTATAA
Source organism: Spiroplasma endosymbiont of Cantharis nigra (assembly GCF_964019925.1). Classification (NCBI taxonomy): domain Bacteria; kingdom Bacillati; phylum Mycoplasmatota; class Mollicutes; order Entomoplasmatales; family Spiroplasmataceae; genus Spiroplasma; species Spiroplasma endosymbiont of Cantharis nigra. Next base: position 255,016 of record NZ_OZ026470.1, on the reverse strand, counting down.
AAATCATCACTTCCCTTTTTTAAAGCCTCATTATTAGTTGAAGTATATTTAAAATTATCACTAATATTAAAAGATTCAATATTAGTAGTTCCTTTATATTGAACTTCAATTTTATAATCTACAATTACATTCCCCAAATAAACACCATCTTTTTCATAGGCTTTAATTACTAACGTTTCTCAATCAAAAATTACATTTTTAACCAAAGTATCAACATCATTTAAAAGAATTTTATATTTATTTATTGTTTTTAATTCATTTAATGATTTTGTCAACTCGGGAATATCTAAAACCTTATTTACATCAATTTCTAACTGTTGTAAATCATAAGAGTCAATTTCTTCTACTGTTTTATCTTGATACTGTTTAATTTTATTTTTAGTTAAAAATTTATTGTTTACTTCCATTTCTGGTAAACCAATTAAATTTTTATAAACATTATTTTGTAAATGTTTTTGAAAAATATCATTAGATTGTACCTTTAATTCCTTAATTAATTCACTATTATCATCAGGTATTTTTGGATCCACTGTTTTATCACCACCACATGCTATTACAGTTGCACTACTTGTAGCAACTAGACTTAATGTACCTAATAAACTTAATAATTTTTTCATTTTATTTCTCCTTTTCATAAAACTATTTTTAGTATATTTTAAAAAAAAAAAAAAAAGCAAGTTCTTTTTTTAAAAAATATAATTTTGTCAATATAATCAATACTTACATAATTAAAGTTAACTATGAAATTAATTTTCCAAAGCTTTATAAATAGCTTCCATATTAATGGGTAATTTAAGCAAGTTTTTTAAGGGCAAATTATTTTTAATTAAATATAAAAATAAGAAGTTTAGTTGCTTGAAATTCTCAATTGCAACTACTAAAGAATTTTCAATATCATCATATTTAAAGGATTTGATATTGTTATTTAATAGGAAATTTCTGAAGTTTTGTACTTCAAATTGTTCACTTATGTATACTTTATATTTTGAATAAACATTTAATTTTTCAGCTGAACCATTAAATATGTCTTGCCCATTATCAATAATTATAAAATCATCAATAATATCTGCTATTTCATCAATATTGTGAACAGTAACTATTATTGTTTTGCCATCTTTTTTAGCGTCCATCAATAATGTTTTAATTTTATTTCTTCAATACGAATCTAAATTAGCTCCCGGTTCATCAAGAATAATAATTTCTGGTTCTTTAATAAAACACAATATTAAATTCATTCTATTTTTCATTCCTCATGAAAAACTTCTAATTGGCTTATTTCTTGACTCTCAAATATCAAAATATTTCATTCAATATTCAATTCTTTTTTTTGAAGTATCTTTAGTTAGACCCATCACTATACACATATCCAATAAAAACTTATAGGCACTTACAACATATAATGAAAAATCCATTTGAGTATAATAACCTATTTTACTATTTACTAAAAAGTATCTGCCCTTTTTTCTAGAGATATTTTCAATTTTAATATCTCCTTTAAATTCCTTAATTATTCCTAATAATGAATTGATTACAACAGTTTTACCACTACCACTACTTCCAAGCAAAGCTGTTATTCTTCCTTTTTGAATTGAACAATTCAAAGGACCAATAACTTTCTTTTTAAATTTTTTTATATAATTTTCAAATTTTATTATTTGTTCCATACTTTATCCTGTTAAATCTAACTTTCTAAATTTATTTTTTGCAACATAATAATTAATAATAGTAATTATGGCTTGAAAAATTACATAATAATAAGGTTTAATGAAATTATTATATGTTTGAGAATCTAATTTGTTGTCTGAATCAATTTTAAACACATAAGATGGCTGAGAAATAAACAAGTTATCTTGCTTATTAAAGTATATTTTACTTGAACTCTCTGGTTCAAATCATATATGATCATAGCTTCTCCCACCAAAATATGTATAATTTTGCAACATATTGGAAATAAAATTAAATTGAAATGAAATATTATATAAATTTCTTGATTTAATATATTTTGTTCAATTTTCGTTTTTAATTACACTGCTATTTTCAAAAATAACCATATTATTTGTATAACGTATAAAATAGTTTTCTAAAATTCTAATACTTAACATTGTTGGAAAAAATAATGTTTCTTGTATTAAATTACTTACTTTAGAACTTTCCAATCTCAATTTATTATCAGAAAATGAGAAATAGCTTTGATAAATTTCCACTATGTTTTTATCATTTAATAACATTTTTTCTTCCTCTGGCTTGGTAACATTTTTTATATAGTTTTTCTCAATATTATCCTTTTCATTAAGAAAAATAAATACATCAAATAAATCATAGAACTTATCTTGAAAATTATTATTAATTTTTATTATAAAATTTGTAAATTCAATAAACTCTTTAATAATTTTTTCTTGTTCTTTACTAAAGGAATTTGCTTTAATTTTATTTTCTAACTCTTCAACTGTTAAGAATCTATACTTTAATTCAAACTTTAAATTAACTTCATCACCTTTTCATTTTGATAATTGTGAATTATTATTTACTGCAATAATTTTTGTAGGTTCATTTAATTCTACTATCTGTTGCTTTTCTTCTACAATGCCCAAATCCAATCAAAAATTAATTCTTTTTTGAATGCTAGAAGCATTACTAAAATTATTATTTATTGAATTTGGATCTGTTTCAAATTGATTATCTATAAAATTGTTATATATTTCAAAACTCAAATTAGAGTATTTAATTTTTTTATTTAAAACATGATTTTTAAGATTATAAGAATCATATATCTCATTGACTGACATGGCGGTATTTGCATTTTTATAAGAAAAAGTTATGCTTTTATTTTCTTCACCTTGGATTAAAAAAGTATAAGGTAAATTACTAATAAAAGAACTTGCCAATATTAAAGTTGCTATAATAGTTGAAACTTGAATATTTGCAAATAAAGATATTAGTAGAAAAAAATTAATTAAAAATAAGCAACTTATAAAAGCATAAACAAAATAAGTTGTTGTAACTCTTAGTAAAAAGAAATTTACTTGCACTAAAAAAAGCATATTAATAAGATTTATCAATAAATACGTAATTAATATATTAAAAAACATTAATAAAATAAATGCCATAAATTGATAACTAAATAATTTAGCTCTTGATAATTGCTGAGTGACTATTATATTTAAAGTCTTATCGTCTCTTTTCACAACATAAAAATATTGAGCCAATCGTAAACATAAAATAAATAATATTATAAAAATAGTTAATAGAACAAAGTAATCAAAAATTAACAAGAAATTACTATTATTTCTTTGAAAAACTGAATAAATTGCAATTAGAAAAGAAAACAATAAATATAGTCCATTAAATATTATAAAAGATCTCTCTTTTATAATAGATTTAAAACTATATTTTATTATTCAAATGCCTGGTATAATTTTTTTCATTATTTATTAAATTCCATTAGATAAATTTAATAAAGTCCTTTTGACCTAAAGTTTTAGAACCTAATGTAATTTGATCTAAATCAATATAAAAATTAATATAACCTAAATCTCAAAGCATAATGCTATTATTTATATTCCTATTTCCATCATTTCATTTTAAACTAATTCCATTTTTATCTGTAATTCAATCAAAGTCTGTATAATTTCATACATTATCTGAACTTGAATGTATTTTTTGTTGCAATCCTAAAGAATATATTGAAGTTTCAGAAAGTTTAGCTTGATTTAGCATATTTAATCTATCTTCTGTAAATTCAAATCTGTTGCTTAAGCCTAGATTTAAATAGAAATTGAAGGAGTTATTATTGTATCAAGCTGTGGTCTTATTTTTTTCTACAAATCTATTAGTTAGATTTGAACTTTTAATAACCATTAAAAAATCCTGAGCAGAATTATATTCTGGATATACATAGCCATAACTTACTCCCATTGTTTTGTGTCACGCTTTTAAACTATTTACAGAAAACTTAGATAAGTTATCTAAAACTTTACTTGTTGGTTGTTGAACATCAATTAAATAATTAACAGCTATTCTAAAATCAGGTAATTCATGAATATAGTTACCATCTGCTAAATTAATTGATAGACCAGTTAAATTAACATATCCTAATGCTAATGAACTTTTAAACTCATTTGTCTGGACAAGTGAAGATTCTTTATCAATTGATAATTCTTTTAAGAAATTTTCTTTTGCAAGATTATATTGCTCTTCTCAAGTTTTATAATTATCATTTGTAAAATAACTATTTACTAATGCTTGTTGAGTTTCTGGTTTATTTGGATCATTTCTAAAAATAGTATTTAGCAATATCTTTCCCTCATCAGTTTTATAATCTAATTTAATTGAGTTGGCATTTTCATAACTTTTTACAGTGTTTATTGAATTAAACATTGAGTATTTATTCATGTCAGATGATCTGTAGATTAAATCTCCTTCAAAAGAAAGTGGCAATGAACTACTTACTTCACTGAAATAATTATTTTTAATAAAATTAGTCATTGAGCCTTCAAATCCGTTTGTCTTTGCATTGTCTTGATAGTATTTTTTAAACTCAGCATCATAAACTCCATAACCATCTGACTCATCTTTTGAACCTTTAATATCATTTCATTTTAAATTTGTATGTTTTTTATCAATAGCATTTTCAGAAGATAAGTAATCTCTAGCAATATTTTGATAAAAGTCATCACTTCCTTTTTTCAGGGCTTCACTATTAGTTGAAGTATACTTAAAATTATCATTGATATTAAAAGTCTCAATATCTTTGACTCCTTTATATTGAACTTCAATTTTATAATCAATAATTACATTTCCTAAATATATTTTATCTTCTTCATGAGCCTTAATTACTAATGTATCTCAATCAAAAATTAGATTTTTAATTAAACTTTCAACATCATTTAAAAGAATTTTATATTTGTTTACATTTTTTAATTGATTTAGTGACTTTGTTAGCTCATTAATATCTAAAACTTTTTTCATATCTATTTCTAATTGTTGTAGATCATAAGGATCAATTTCTCCTACTGTTTTACCTTGGTATTGTTTAATCTTGTTTTTAGTTAAGAACTTATTATTTACTTCCATTTCTGGTAATCCAATTAAATTTTTATAAACATTATTCTCTAAGTGCTTTTTAAAAATCTCATTAGTTTCAGTTTTTAACTCCTTAATTAATTGACTATTATCTTCAGTAATTGGGGGTTCAACTGTTTTGTCTCCGCAAGCAACTACAGTTACACTACTTGTTGCAACTAAACTAAAAGCAGTTAATAAGCTTAATAATTTTTTCATTTTTATTCCTCCTTTGATTATTGTTAATAATCTAGGTTAATTATAGAAAAAAAAAAAAAAAAGCAAGCAAAAGATAAAAAAAGTAAAGTTTATATTTAAAGGAGTATAATAAATTATTAGACTTTTAGTTATTAAAATAACTTCACTCATATAAGAACTAATTAGTAATTCAAAATCTCTTTTATATTTTTTTATTTTAAAAAAATTAAAAAAACCAGTAGATTTTAACTACTGGTAAATTGAAAACTTTTAGTACTCTCAAATTAAATATAAAATTTAAAAAAGCCAAATAAATTATTTAATTTTATTTATGTCTTAGACCATATTAAAAGCCCATACTGAAATATGATCATATTTCAAATTTTTTAATTATTTGTACTCGATTATCACTGAAAGGTCAACCATAATTAACTGCATATTCTTCAGTTGAACTATTATAACCATATATTACAATTGAATGCGCCTCACCCTTAAAAAAATGAAAGTAATACTGGTCTATTATATTTTTTTATTCAAGTTTCAGGTTTTGAAGTATGTGATCAACTAACTGAATAATCACCTAGTCATTTCTTCATAATTTTTCAAATCAGTATAAGATAATTGAGATACTAATTATAAATTTGCTATTGATTTTCAATTAGAGACTAAATTTCAGATTTTACTTATTTCTTCTAAAGAAACAGTTCTTCTTTTAATATCTCTTTGTTCAAGAAATAAATTAAAAAAATTCAGGTTCTAATATCTTTTGATATTTATATGTAAATGTGACTTCTCCTGTATAAAAAGGAATAGCTCATTTATCAATCACTTTAATTGTACAAGATTCATTAGTTGGTATATCTACAAATACAATTCATTCAAAATCAACTGTTAATCTTCAGTCAGTAATATTTTCATGAGCTTTTAATATAGCATCATATATTGTTTCCAAAGTTGGTACTTCTTCTTCTCCTGAAATATTACCAAGCTCAAAAACTTTAAATTCATCGGCAAATGTTTGTTTAATTTTTGGTGTAGTATCAAAACAAGAAACTACGTTAGAACTAGCTGTAATTGATAAGCAGCTTGCCCCTAATAATCCTAATAATTTTTTCATAATGTTACCCTTTCATTATTAATACCTATTTTATAATTTTATAAACTAAAAAATTATTATAGCTTATTTAATTACATAATTATTTTATAACTTATTGTATAAAATTCAAATATAAAAGTGCTATTTATTGTGAATTTAAAAATGATAAAAAGTTAGAATACTCTTAAAAGATCTATTATTTGGCCAGAAAAAATTGACAACCTTTCTATTAACTGCTTAGTCTTTTTAAAGTTATCCATTTTCTTGACTGACTATTTTGGACAAATAAATTATTTAATTTTATTTATCTCTTAGACCATATCAAAAGCCCATACTGAAATATGATCATATTTCAGATTTTTTAATTATTTGCTTCCCATTATCAATACCAGGTCAACCATAATTAACTGCATATTCTTCAGTCGAACTATTATAACCATATATTACAATTGAATGCGCCTCTCCTTTAGCAAAAAATGAAAGTAATACTGGTCTATTATATTTTTTTATTCAAGTTTCAGGTTTTGAAGTATGTGATCAACTAACTGAATAATCATCAATTAAATTATTTGAATAATCACTTAGTCATTTCTTCATAATTTTTCTCATACTTTTACCTTCACGAATGTCAGTTCATTTTCCCCCTTTATCTGAGCGAATTTTATCATACATTAAATAAGGAATCGCTTTTTTATTACCACTACCATATTCATAATGCCTTACATCTTTAGAATTTAACTGATAAAAATATTTATTTTTATTATAAGTAGAATATAAATTATGCTTACCAAATATTTGAGAATAATTTATTAAAATATTTAATGCTATATATTCGCATAATCCTTGACCACTACTTGCTCCATAACTTTTCAAATCAGTATAAGCTAATTGAGATGATAATGTTAAATTTGCAATTCATTTTCAATTAGAAACTAAATTTGAGAATTTACTTATTTCTTTTAAAGAACCAGTTCTTCTTTTAATATCTCTTTGTTCAAGAAAAAAATCTTAAGAAATTTCAGGTTCCAATATCTGTTGATATTTATATGTAAATGTGACTTCTCCTGTATGAAAAGGAACAGCCATTTTATCAATTACTTTAATTATACAAGATTCATTTGTTGGTGTATCTACAAATACAATTCATTCAAACTCGACTGTTAATCTTCAGTCAATAACATTTTCATGAGCTTTGAATATAGCATCATATATTGTTTCCAATGTTGGTACATCTTCTTGTCCTGAAATATCGCCAAGTTCAAAGATGTCAAATTCATCAGCGAATGTATGTTTAATTTTTGGTGTAGTATCAAAACAAGAAACTACGTTAGAACTAGCTGTAATTGATAAACAACTTGCTCCCAAAATTGTTAATAATTTTTTCATAATTTACCCCTTTATTATTAATACCTATTTTATAATTTTATAAACTAAAAAATTATTATAGTTTATTTAATTACATAATTATTTTATAACTTATTGTATAAAATTCAAATATAAAAGTGTTATTTATTGGGAATTTAAAGATGATAAAAAGATAGCATACTATTAAAAGATCTATTATTTTGCCTATTCTCATATAGCTTTTTAATAAGCTATTATTTAAATTGTTTTAATAATTTCTGATATTAAAAATCAGAATACTTATTGATTATTTTTTTAAACATCATTGTTAATTCTATTGTATTTTCTTCATTAAAACCCATTTCTTTTTCATATTCATTAACTCATTCAATTATATCTTTTACTACTTGTTCACCTTTTTGAGTTAAGTAAATTTCATTTTCATTTGCTCTTGTAGAAATCCTTTTGAAAATATAGTTATTATCAGTTAATGATTTAATGTTTCTGTGCATGGTTGAAGTATTTGTATTAGTTAAATCCGCTAGTTCTACTTGACTAATTCCTTCAACATTTTTAATAAACATTAAATGCAGATATGCTAATGAATAGAGATCTGGATACTTTTTCATCATATCTTTACTGATTCTTTTACTTATTATAATGATAACTAAATTACCTTTAACAAGGGTACTTAAATTATCTAAATTATATTGTTTTTTCATTGACACCCCACTAATAATGTTATAAGATTATCTTATTTCAAATGAAACAAGTAAGTTTATTTGAAATAAATGATTTTATTAAAAATAAATCATTTTATAACTATTAAATATTATAAAGAAAAAAAGAAAGGAATTGAAAAATGGTTATTAAAAAAAGAAAAAAAGTTGAACTCTATTCTCACTTATTTCAAGCTATGAAAAATAAAAAGGTTTTAACTTTTTTAATGTTAACTTTAACAATTTCAATTGCTTTATTATTCATATGAAATATTAAAGCAATTGAACTTATTACAGCTTTATTAGTATCAAAAAGTGTTCTTGATTCTATGCAATCAATTAATACAACAGATATCTATGAAATAGTTCAAGAAATTGGACTTCAAATTACACAAGAAGAATTAGAACAAATGCTTAGTGCAATATCACTAGGTTCTAATGTCTATGAGCAAATCATTCAAAAGTTTTTTTATGATTTTGTTTATTATGATGGTAACAAACTTTATATTAAGATTTTAGGAGGAGATTTTAAACTATTCACTCTTGCCTATTCAATGATTGTTGATGTTATTTTCGTTGTTATGCTTTCTTACTTAAACTTTATTGTAAGTGGCTATATTGCTCAAGCCTATGAAAATCAATTAAAAGCTAAATTAATTAATAAAATAGTTGATCAAGATTTAAATTATTTTAATTCTAATAAAGCTGGTCAATTGATTTCAACTATTATTAAGGATAGTTCAATTGTCTCTTCTTTTATTAAAGAAGCTCCAATTATTTATTTACTTTCAACAGTTACAATCCTATTTTCAGCTATTCTAATGTTCAATATTAGTTGAAAATTAGCACTTTGTGTTTTTGGACTATTATTAGCATTTATGATAATAATCTTTATCACTATTTTAATATCAAATAGTGCTACTAAAAAAATTAGCAAAATTACACAAAATTTAGACAATGATATTAGTGAAAAAATTTACAGTATTAGATTAATAAAATCTATGGGAACATTTAAACATGAGAAAAATCATTTTAATGAAATGATTGAAAGAGTTTCAAAAAAAGAAAAGAAAAAATTCTTTGCTTCAGAAGTCCCTTCTGCATTAATAATTGGAGGGATTGGTAGTTTCTCAATGGCCTCTATTATCTTTGGAGTATTTCTATTCTATAATAATACTCAATCTTTAATCAGTATTATTACTGCTTTTACAACAGGTGTAATTGTAATGACAATTCCAATTATGCAATTAAGACAAGTAATTTCAGCTGTTCCCCATGCCAGAATTTCAGCTAACAATGTTAGTGAAATTTTAAAAAGTGAAATTACTATTGAAAAATTTAATGAAAAAGAAATTAATGAAAAAATTAATTCTATTGAACTAAAAAATATTGATTTTATGTATCCTGACACTGATAAGCATGTTATTAAAGATTTAAATGTTAGATTAGTCAAAGGTAAAAAATATGCTTTTGTTGGACCAACAGGAAGTGGGAAATCTACAATAGCAAAATTATTATTGCGCTTCTATGATCCTCAACAAGGAGAAATTCTAATAAATAATAAAATGAAATTAAAGGATTTAAATTTAAAATCATGATTAGATAAAATTGGTTATGTTGATCAAGAACCACAAATTTTAAGTGGTACTATCTTTGAAAATGTTGCCTATGGATTAGAAAATAAAACTAATGAAGATATTATTGAAGCTTGTAAAAAGGCAAAAATGCATGAATTAATTATGCAATGACCAAATCAATATGAAACAATTCTATCTGAACGTGGTGCACAATTAAGTGGTGGTCAAAAACAAAGGCTTGTAATTGCAAGACTTATTTTAAAAAATCCTGAAATATTAATTTTAGATGAAGCTACAAGTGCACTTGATAATATTGTTGAATCTGAGATTCAAAAAGAGTTAGAAAAACTAATGGAAGGAAGAACAACAATTTCAATTGCCCATCGATTAAGCACAATTAAAAACTTTGATGAAATTTATGTATTAGAACAAGATAAAGGAATTGTTGAAACTGGAAACTTTGAAAAACTTATATCTATAGAAGGTTTATTTAAGACTTTATACCAACTATCAAAATAGTTCATTAAAAAAAGCAGATTATCAGTCTGCTTTTTTTAATATCTAATTCCCATAATAAATATTTACTTTTTATATATTAGTTATAAAAATATAAATTTATTAAAATCTTGCTATCTAATTATGAGGTGGAGAATCTCAATTTTCTATATCATAGTCAACATTATTAGGATCTCCATTTTCAAAGTTCTTTGCTTGAATTCAAACTCCAATTGTAGCCTCTTCATTATAATAAAATTCATTAAAGAAAAGAGATAAATAATTTGGATGATTATCATATCTATTTCTAATTGCTGCATCAATTTGAGTTACAATTAAATTTTGTTCTTCAATTGTGTATTCAAAATATTCGGGTGCCGCTAACATTAATAATTCTCTTACTATGTTTATAAAAGGTTGATTATTATCTTTTCCAATACAAATCATATTAGCAAGTGAGTTAAGTGCTTCTCTATTTAAATAGACTTCCATTCCTCAAAAGTCATTATGAAAGTCGTCATAAATAATTCTTGTTAAAAATGGACTTCCCCCTATTGGAGGAAATATTCTTTCATTTGAAAGATTTTTTTCTCTTGCTAATATTTTTTTATTGTATACATTCTCAACCTCTTTTAGTTCTAATGTATTAAAAAAAGCTATTTTATTATTTAAATTAAAATTAAAAGTCATAGAGGTTTCTTCAAAAAAAGGACGATAATTTTGAAAATGATGTTTATTTTCTAATCAAATGTCATATTTATTTTTAAATTCAGAGTTTTGTCTAAAAATTAATTTAACTTCAGTATCATTAATTAGAAAAATGGATGGATCTAACTTTTGATAAGTAAATGTTTCTTGTAATTCTGTATTTAAATAATACTCATTTTCATTATTTCCATTCCATTTTAAATCATAGGTTTTAAATGATTGATATAAATCTGATCCATTAAAAGCTTTTGAGTAGTTATATCTTTGATAGATTTCATTATATTCATCAATTAGAATTCCTTCCATTTTAGCATCAGGAAAAGAAAGATAAGCAAAATCTTCTTTGAGCATTGAGATATTCGATGCAAATCTTGGCATTGAATGATAACTCATTAATCCTCCACTCTCAATTGTCTTTCTTTCAAAAGGTTCAGATAAGTTTAAAGCTTTACTAAATTTTATATCAGAGTATATTTCCTGTTCTAACGGTTGTCTTTTTGTTGTGTCAAAAATCCCTACTTCCAAACCATTAATTCATCATTCATAACCAGGTGAATCATACCTTCTTTCCTCCACTTTAATAAAAACTCCACCAACTTGATAATTGGCATATTTAAAACCATGACTTATTATTGCTTTAGATATTGCTTCTTTTGCTTTGGTATTTTTGCTATAAGAAAAGTCTAAAATTGAATTGGATAAAAAATTCTCCACATCTGTATAATCCAATTTTGGATTAGCTCTAAAAGCATTGAATAAAAAATTTAGAGTTCATTGATCTAAAGATAATTGATTAACTCGTGATATATAAGAATCACTTTTATAGGCTATAAATTCTTTATAGCTTGTTATTACATCTGAACAATCACAAGAGTTACTATTCAGTTGCTGATTAATTTTATTTGATATTTTAATATCTTCTTTTGAATTTTTCACTCAAGAGTTCTGAAGTAAGTTAACTGATGATAGTGATACAATTCCGAAAAGATTTAATATTTTTTTCATATATTAATTGTAATTTCCCTTTCTTTCATAACCCGCCCAACATCCCTAATTGATAAATACAATATTTTTATTATATATTTACTAATTAAAGATATTGTTTTAAATTAAAAGCTTAAAGTACTTTAATTACTTATTAAATATAAAAAAACATTTAATAGACTATTAAATGTTTAATTCAAATAAAAATATTTTCACTTATATTTTTATAAGTATATAAATTAATTCTGAAATATTATATAAAAAACTATTATCATTAAATGCTAATTTTTTGATTCTAAAGCTTTATGAATTGACTCCATATTTACTGGTAACTTCACTAAATTTTTTATTGGAATATTTTTCTTCAAGAAAAATAAAAATAGTCAATTAATTTCCTTTGTATTATTTGTAGCAATCACAATTGAATTTTCTTGTAAGTCAAATTTAAAACTTTTTATATTGCGTTTATTTAAAAATGATCTTAGTTCTTCTACTTCAAATTCAGAATCTAAAAATACTTTATATTTATTATAAATATTTAATTCTTCTTTTGATCCTAAAAATATTAATTTTCCTCTTTCAATGATAATATAGTCATCAATTATATCAGTCATCTCATCAATATTATGAACTGTAAAAATAATTGTTTTTCCTTCATTTTTAAATTTAATTAATAAGTTTTTAACCTTATTCCTTCAAATTGAATCTAGATTTGCTCCTGGCTCATCCATTATAATTATATTGGGATCCTTTAAAAAGCATAAAATAAAATTTATTCTATTTTTCATTCCTCATGAAAAATTTCTAAGACTTTTATCCTTTGATTCTCATAAACTAAAGTACTCCATTCAGTATTTAACTTTCTCATTAATTAATTCTTTTTTAACTCCATAAATTGATGCCATAGTTTTTAGAAAATTATATGCTTTCATATCATATAATGAAAAATCCATTTGAATATAAATTCCAATTTGCTTATTTAAAATATGATTACCAATTTTTTTTCTATTATGTTTATCAATAAAAATATCACCACTATATTTTTTAGTAGCTCCAATCAAAGAGTTTAAAATTACTGTTTTACCACTACCACTACTACCAAGAAAAGCAACAATTCGATTTTGTTTAATTTCAAAATTAATTGGTCCTATTGCACTTTTTTTAAACTTTTTTAAAAAATTATCAAATTTAATTATAGTTGAATTTTTCATATTAGTTTAAATCCTTTCTATTTAATAGTAAGATAGAAATAAATAAATTAAAAATTGCAAAAATAAGTTGAATAATTAAATATATATATGGGGGAATAAAATTCTCATAAGATAAAGGCTCAATATAATCTAATCCAAAGTCATTTTTACCTATTTTAAAGGAATAAAGTTTATAAGGTAAAAATGAATTATCTTGATTATTAAAATTGATTACACTAGTATTATCTTCATTAAATCAAATTTCATCTGAAGCATTTCTTGAATAATATGTGAAATTTAATAAATTATTTGCAATAAAATTCATTTGAAAAAATATTTCATTTTTTGTTCTTGCCTTTTGATAATCAAAATAGCTTTTATTCATTGAAATAGCTTTTGTAGTTGCAATTGTATAAATAGAGCAATACTTAATAAAATAGTCTTCAATAATTCTGGCAGTTAACATAACTGGACTAAATAAACCCTCTTCTGAATAAATAAGATCATCCATTTTTGCTGACTCACTTAAAGCAATTCCACTAGTATTTCTTCCTAAGTAATTTGTATACATTGATTTTATAAGCTCACTTGTTAAATCATTTTTAGCTCCTACAATAATTTCTTCATCATTTTTTTCTACTTCTAAAGCATTTCTTAAAGTTCTTGAAGTTTTATTTTCTATATAAGATATATCAGATCCTTCTACTATTGAAGTAAAATCTTCAAATAATTGATAAAAGTTTTTTTGAAAATTTAAATCATCAATAAAGTATTTATTAATGTAATTCATAAAATTTCAAAACTCAATTAAAATTTTTTGATTTTCATTATTTGAATCATTTGATAATTGCTTTAATTGTTCTCTAGTAATAAAAGTATTTTCAAGTGAGAAATTAATATCTACTTTATCTCCAATTTTTCAATCTGCTTTAGATCAGTTATCTGGAGTTTTTGTTAGTTTCTGATCAGTCAAACTATAATTTTTAGGTTCATTATTTATTAAACCTAATTCAGTTCAAAATTGTTTTCTTAGTTTAACAATATTTGCTGCTTGAAATGCTTGTCCTGATAGTAATTCATTTTGTATAAAAAAATTATTAATGTATTTACTAAGTGAAGGATATTTAATTTGTTCTTCTTTAATATGTTCTTGTAAATCAAATGCCTTATAAATTTCAGTAACTTGAAATGCTTGTCCACCTTCAAAACTTAATACAATACTTTTTTCAGATTCCTTCATGAATTGGGCTGGTAAACTATTAATAAAATTTGTAGCCAAAATAAGTGAACATAAGATTGTTGAAACTTGCATTTTTAATGTAGCTGATAAAAATATGAAAAAAGAAGTTAAGCAAAAACCATAACACAAAGCATAAATAAAGTGAACCAAAGTAATTCTTAATAAAACTTCATTAATTTTTATAGTTGTAAGTGAAAAAAGAATATTGGGTAACAAAAAAATAACTGTTTGAATTGCTAAAATATAGATTAATGTAGATATTACTAATGTAAATATTATTTTTTTTCTAGAAATATTAGTAGAAATCATTAAATAAAATGTTTTATCATCAATCTTATTATTAAGCATTAACTGAATCATTCTTAAAATCAAAAGAAATAATAAAACTGAAAAAGTAATTATAAAAAAGTAATTATAAAAAACTACAATATTGGCATTTGTTTTTTTATATACTGATATTAAAATACTAAAAAATAAAGTTAAAAATAAAATAATAAAAGACAAAATAATAATTGATTTGTCTTTTAAATATAGTTTAAGATTGAATCCAATAAGTTTTTTTAGAGGAATTGAATTTTTATTTTCTGCTATCATATTATCTTACACCCTTTTTAAATAAAAATCCTCCATTTTTTGATAGTAGATCATTATCAGTTGAGTTAAAACGTATCTCAATGAAAAATACTCCTAGTTGAAGGCATAATTTATTACCATTTGCACTACCTGATTTGTATTTAATTCCTTCTTCTGTTAATAAAAATCTTGCACTTGAGTTTAAGTAGAAATTAAAATATCCCATTTTTCCATTTTTTGCAATTTCATTATTGTATTCTGGACTATCTTCAAATCCTGAACCTCCAATTAAATAGTTTAATTGTGATCTTGAAAAATCATTTTTATTGTCTTTAAATATCTCATTTGCTCTAACTCAAACTCTTTCGTCTGAAAAATTCATAATAGCATCATCACTATAACTAATATCAAATGAACTTCTAAAAGCTTCCATACTATTTAAAATTTGTTTTGAATAATCTGATCTTTTAAATAAAGAGTTATCATCATTTTCAACACTATAGTCAAAACCTAAAACTATTGTTGGTATTTCATAAATATCGTCTGCTACTTTAATTTGTAAACCACCTATATTTAAAGTTCCAAAACCTAAAACACTTTCAAAATTAGTTTTACTTTCAACTGAACTAAATCCTCTAGCTTTTATAAAAGTTTCAAAACTTTTTTTAAAGTTAGTATCATCTAATTGTTTATTATACTCGTTTTTTATTACTTCTTCTTTTTGAGCAGAAGTAATATTTGGATCTTTATTAACTAAAATTTTGTTGTAAATATCTGATTTAGTAGTTATTGCTTTTGCATTTGTGGCATTAAATTTAGCATATTGCTTTTCTCATAAAATATTTTCAGTAGACATTTGCTCATTGGCTATAACTTGTGAACCACTAACTGTAGATTTTTCATCCAAAATTTCTTTTGTAACTTTGGCTATTTGGTTTTTAAAGCTTCCTTGTGTTGAACTTGAAGACTTATTAGTATATTCTCTTACATCATCTTTAATATCTTCTTTAAAAGCATAGTCTGCTATACCTAATTTTGAATCTGTTAAAAATAGTGGTGAATTTGCACTTTTATATAATTCTTCCCCTAAATATAGTTGAATATCATTAATTGCTTCACTAATGTCTTCATTATTTATTAATGAGAATGTTAAAGATAAATAATCACTATTTTTACGTTGCAGTTCATTATTTTTCATATAATTTATATCAATTGCTATTGAAAATGAAACTGTTGCTGAAAAATTACTTTGGGCATCAGTATTGTTTTCATTTCCACTTTTAATATTAATACCAATTTTATTATCTTTTATAATAAGACCATTATAAATACCATTTGATAATCCTGATGTTAATAAGTTATATTCTGGTTGATTTGCTAGAGCATTTATTTTTATTCTCAAAGCAGTATCATCTAATAAAAGGTTTAAGTCATGATTAAAACTATTAAGATTTTCCCCTTCTAATACGTGATCTCCATTACCAACTTCAGTAAGTTTACTTTCCTTTAAAAAAGTAAATCCCTTTTCTTCAACACTGTCATTCATTACAGAAAAACCTAAACTTTTTTCTGAATAATGACTATTAAGTGAGTTTTGAATATCATTTTCAAAATTCTTAAATAACTCCTCAAAGACATTTTCATCTGTAGCAGGATCAGTAATCTCCTTATTACCACATGCAATAACGCTAGTACTTGTTGATGCAATAAATGTAATTGCTCCTAAAAAACCTAATAATTTTTTCATTTTATTTTCTCCTTTTTTTAAAACTATTTTTAGTATATTTTAAAAAAAAAAAAAAAAAGCAAGTAATTATTAGAGGAAAAACAATTTAAAGAGATTTATTGTCATTTTTTTTATGACACCTATAGTTTATAACTAACTCTATTATTATAAAAATATTGACACATTTTCAAATTATAGTATGAGTAATAAACAATTATTTCGCTACATGTTAACAAAAAACTTTGTTCCCCTTTATAATCAATAAATGATTTTTTTATGAAACAACTACTATTAAATATAATGAAGCAAAAACAATTAAGATTAATTAATGGATTATCTTTAAGAAAGGACTCCTTTAAAACACAATGATTTAAGTTAGTTTATAGTATTAGATATACAAGATGAAAACTTAAAAAGAATAAAGAGATTGAAACTAGAAATTTTATTTATAAAATACCAATACATTACTTGCAAGTAAAATTTAGCATCTTTAAAAGATGAAATAATGGAATTATTTCAAACTAAACATTATGACTTTAGTATTACAATTTATTAAAAATTAGAATAAAAAAACTTATACATATAATTTGTATAAGTTCTTTGATTTACTTAAATTTAACTATAAACTATTTATTTCCTCAAGTTTCTTTGAATCAAGCTTCAAACATTCAATTTGCAACAGCATCAAAGTTAATAGCTCATGTCATTAATCCACGAATGTGAATATTGTCATTTTCTAATAAAACATATGCTTTATAAATTGATTCTCTTGTTGCTGCACCTCTACCTGCAGCTTCATTAGTAGCAGCTCCTAAAACAAATTTATTTGTTGGAATTTTTTCATAGAAATCATTTTGAGAACTATATTTTGTTGTTAAATATTTTGTTACTAAGTAGTAGAATTCTCCTCTATACTCACTATCATCATTTGAAATATAAGATTTATTAACTCCTAAATAGTCTTTTTCTTCTTGATCAATAAATGTTCCAAATGCTCATCCATTATAGTATTGAGGATTAATAAAATCATAAATACCATCAAGTCCTTTTAAGAAAGGAATATAACTTCCTTGACTACCAGCTTCTGTATTATATTTTAAGTACGGTAATTCTGGAGCCATTGTTAACATAAATTCTTTACCCTTTGAGTTTTGAATTTTTTTAGCTTCTTTTAAAGCTGAGATTGTAGTTTGTTGACTTTCTCTATCCCCAAGTGCTCCACCTTCTCAATCTATATCAATTCCATCAAAACCATATTCATCCATGTACTTAATAAATGTAGCAGTTAATTGATCAGTTTGATCTTGTCTAAATCTCATTTCTCCACCAGTAGCTCCACCCATTGATAGAATTACTTTTTTACCAGCATTTTGTAAAGATTTAATTCCTTCTTTAATTCTAGTTTTGCTTGTTGGACTAAATGGTTCAAAAGTAGGCATTGCATATGGTTCTCATGTATATAAGAATGAAATATCAATTACATTATATGCAGAATTTAATAATTCATTACTATTTAATAGATCAACTGGATTATTGTGTTGTTCTGCTCCACCTCACTCATATCAGTATCCTACTAATAAAGCGTCATTAGATGGTTTTGGTTTTTCACCATTAGCTTTTAAAGTATAAGTAATTAAAACTTCAGACTCTTCTTTATAAAATTCAGATTTTGCTTTTGCTTTAATTTTTGCTCCAGTTGCAGTAATATTTTTAACTTCAATTTCATTTTTTATTACATTTTTATTTTTGCCATAAACTGCATCCAAGATTGTTGATGTATTTGCGTCATCAAGTTCTCCTAAATCAGTTACTTTTAAGTCATCGGCTAAATCTTTTTTATTTTCAGGTACAACTTCTTCTTGTTTAACTGTAAAGTTAACTTCAACAGAACCTTTATAAATTTTGCTTTCACTAATAGAATTAATAGTTGCACTTGTTTGTGTTATATTTTTAACTTCAATACTTCCTAAGTCTAAGTTTGGGTTTTTTTCTACTAAAGTACTTAGAATTGTAGCTTCTGTATTTTCATTAAGTTCACCCAACTTATTGTTTTCAATAACATTGCTTAATTCTTTGGCCTCTATAACAGTTGTTGAAGTATAGAAATTAATCTCAGTAGATCCTTTATAACTATATGAGTTTTCTTTAGCATTTACTTTTGCTGAGAATTTTTGATATTTATTATTATCACTTAAAATTTCTGTTATATCAGAGATTTCAATTTGATTTGAATCTATACTTCTATTTGAATTGTAAACTAATTCTTTTACTTTTAAATCTTTTAGTTCTTCACCTTCTGCTAATTTAATAGCTGAATTTGTATCAAAGTTTTTATTTTCAATAACTTTACTTAATTCTTCTTTTTCAAATGGTTTAGCATTTTCTGAAATACCATATGAAAGTCATACTTCATCTTTATATTTAGATTTACCTTCCTCATTAGGAATTAAAATTGAGTTATATTGATTAGTACCTTTTAAAGTTAATTTACTAGTATCTAAGTTTGGATTACTTCTTTTAACAGCTTCCATAATTGTTGCTTCTTTTGTATCTGAAACACTACCCAATCATGTTGTTTTAACTTCATTATAAAGTGAAGTTGCTCCTGCTCCTTGACCTGCTGAATTTCCTTTTAAAGTAAAACTAATATAGCATTCATCTTGATATACCTCTGAGTTTTGTTTAGCACTTACTTGTGCTCCTCAATCACTTATTGATCTAACTTCTAACTCACTAGTTTTAATGCCACTATTTTTTTGCTCTAAAGCAGTTAATATATTTCTTTCAGTTTCTTCTTTGTTTGCACCAACACTAATATCACCTAATCAACTGTTTTTTACTACAGAAGAAAGTGCTTTTTTTGAAGAAGATGCATCATTAATTACACTATAAGAAACTGTTGATTGACCTTTATAAAGAGTTGAATCACTCTTTGCTTCAATTGTAGCCCCTCATGAATTAATATTTTTAACTTCTAATTGGTCTGTATTAAGTAAAGGATTAAGTCCTTTTAACTCTTCTTTGATTGTTTTTTCATCATTTTTGTCAATTGTTCCCAATCAAGTATTTGTAATAGCTTCTCATAAATATTGAGAATCTGCTTTTCTATTACCAAAATCAAATTTAACACGAGCTTCTCCAGAATAATCAGCTGCTTTATTTTTGGCAACAAATACTGCATTTCCATTAAATAAATCAACATCTTTTAGTGCTAATTTATCAACATCCACTTTTGGATTATTCTCTTTAAGTGCTTTTTTTAAAATATTCTCACTTACATTGTTAATTTTACCTAAATCCTTCTTTTTGATAATCTTATCAATGTTTTTTGTATTATCTGAAGTTGAATTACAGCTTACAACAGCTGATGATGTTGAAGCAGTAAATGCTATTGCAGATAAAATTGATAATAATTTTTTCATATTTTTACCCCTTTTTTTATTTATACCTATAATAATTATATATTATAATAAAAATATTTTTATTATAATAAAGTATTTTTATAAGCATAAATAATTATGTCCTAAACACTAATAAGCACCTTTTTTCTTCCTTTATTATGAATAAATAGAGATTTTATAAAATAACTATTATTAAATGCTAATAAAATATCTGTAAATAAAACTCAACAATGTTTTAAAGATGAAATACTAGAGTTATTTTAAACTAAATACTTTCCACTTGGATTCCTCATCAATACCGTAGAGCAATATACTCTAATAAAAAACATATTCACAAATTTATGGAATATGTTTTAAAAGTATCCAATTATAATCTATATATAGGTGGCTAGTCCCACAAATAAAACAAGTAAACCTGAACAAAATAAGGCTATTGGCATAAACTTAATAAAAGACTTATTATTACTTTCTAATTTAAAATTAGGATTTTTTTTATGTTTATTTATAAATAAAATTATAAATGAACACATAAATAAAATAGTAGAAATACTTAGAAATATAATTAAACTAATTAACATAATTTAATACCTCCTGTGCATCCAAATTCATACTATATCTTTTAAAATTAAATACATCTTTTAAAATTGCACTTAATTGTTTTTCTAATTCTTTTGTTAGTTTTTTTACGTTTGTAATTAAAATATCATTATCTTGACCTGTACTAAAATTTCTACAAGTAACACTAGTAACTTTTTCACCTTCACATATTTTTTTTAATAAATCTTTTGTTTTTTTTGTATTTAAAGTTGAATTGAAATTTAAATAAAAATATCTATTTAATAAATTCAATATTTTTATTTTTCCTAAATTATATTTAAATAGTTCATTTAATTCCTTATTGTATATATTTAAATCTGAATTTCTCAAATCAATAAAACCAAATTCATTTCCTCTATTTGAATAAAACTGTGATAGCTCAATAAATTTTAAATTATTTGTTTCAAAAAAATTTGCTTTTTTATATCTATCAATTATTATTGGAAAATCAATTAGCTTATATTTATTTTTAAAATAACTAATAAACAATATAAAGTCTTCCTCTGATACAATTTTTGAGTTTTCTGTAAAGTTTATTGCAATAAAGTTTCCCTCTTTTTTTAAATTTTTTATTGCTTCTTCTCCAATAAAAAGTACTTCATAATTTCTTAAGTCCCTTAGAATTAAACAACTTTCTCTAAAAATTTCATTAAAATTATTATCATATGCAATTACCTTATCTCAATCAAAATCAATATAACTAATATGCAAGTAAATCACCTCATGTCTTTTTAGAAAGGTTTTTAACTTTGGTATACGGAAAATTATTTTTTAGATAGTTATAAACACCATAATTAACTTTCATATAAGGATATATTTTTGTTAAATATTCATTTAAAGCTTGTTCAAAACTACTAAAATTTAAAGTTTTACTAATTACTAAATATATGAATATAGTTGAAGCACTTCTACTAACACCAAGTTGACAGTGTGTATAAATTAAATTGTTTTCAATATTTTCGCTGATAAACTTTATTGCTAAGGCAAACTTATAGTCATTAAAATCAGATGGATCATGTGAGTCTAATAAATTCAAAGCTAGTTTATCATCTATTTTTACAAAATAATCATTATAAATAGTATTTTGCTTATTTGCATATTGGTGTTTTAACATATCATAATATATATTACTTATTTTTAATTCCTTATGTTTTGTTTTAAGTTTATTTGAAAATTGATCACCTAGATATAAATTATTTGTAATTTTTATAAAAGGCATTTAGTCTTCAACTCCTAAATATTCTCTAACCATAGTTGCAATATTAGTAACTCTGGGACCATAAATAATTTGCTTTTGATTTCCTATTTCTTTAACTCCATAAGGTTTTGTTTTATTAATTATATCTAAATTAAATTTTTCTTTATCAATTAATGTCACTCTTAATCTTGTAATACAATTTGCCATTATCTTAATATTTTCTTTTCCCCCACATCCATTAATAATATTTAAAATAAACTCTTCATCATATTCTTCTTTTTTATTATTTTTAGGTCTTGCTTTTTCTTCGTTTTTTTCTAAAATGTTTTCTTGTATTTTGGAATTATCTTGTTCACCCATTACAGCTATTTGACCATCTCTTCCTGGTGTATTGTAATTAAATTTTTTTATTAATAGATAAAATGATCCAAAATATATGGCTCCAGCAATTGGTCCTACTATAAATAAACCTCAAACATTTTGAATATTTTTAAAGTTCATTGCATCCACTGCCAGTCACGTAATAATACCACTACCCCTGGTAGAAACTTGTGCAAAGCCACATAAGTACATACTCATATAAGTCATTCCTGTAAAAATTACATGTAATACATATAATACAGGAGCTGTAAATAAAAATGTAAATTCAATTGGCTCGGTAGTTCCAGCTAAAGCTGAAGCTAGCATTGCTGAAATAATTGCTCCACCAGCAACTTTTCTATTCTCTTTTGGAATACACATATACATTGCCATTGAAGCTCCCCCTAAACTAAAGATATTAGTTGGAAACGTTCCATTAACAATCCAAGTATCTTTTGCAGTAATAAAGACACCTTCTCCTAATTTTGCAATAGCAATATTATAAATCCCTTCAATAGCAACGCCTTCACCATTTACTCAAGTTGCACCAACTGAAGTATAATATAAGAAATAATTAATCACTTGGTGTAAGCCAAAGGGAATTAAAGCTCGATTTGCCATTCCATATAAGAGCGGTGCTCCTGCTCCCATATGTTGTCAAGATTCACCAATTGATTTTAAACCTTGATTAATATATATTCAAGCAACCCCTATTGGCATACCAATAAATCATGCTACTAAAGTTGACGCTACTGGTGAAAATCTTGGTCCACCAAAAAATGATAGAAATGCTGGAAATTTTAATTTATAAGTATGCTTATGAATATAATAACCAATCAGTCCTGCAACCATTCCCCCAAAAGCACTATATTGAAATGAAACTACTCCAAATCTTGTAATCAAACCATACTCTTTTGCATTTTTTAACATTTCTGGATAAACAACTTGAAGCATTAAATTTGCAGCAAAGTGCATTGCTGCATATGCCATAATACCTGATAAAGCTGCAGAAACCTTTTCAGATTTTGCAAGTCCAGCAGCTAACCCAATAGCCACTAAAAAGTCAATATTTGTAATTGCTATCATACCAATATTTTTAATAGCATCTAAAGCAATTTTTGTACCACCACTATAAGTTCCCACTTCAGTTGCAATTGCTTGACCTGCATAACCAATTGAACCTATTAAAGCTAAAAGTGGAATAACTGTTACTGGAACTAATATAGCTCTCCCAAATTGTTCTAAACCACTTCGTAAATTAGTAAGAAAACTTTTAAATTTTGCTTTTTTAATCTTTTTATTCATTATTACCTCCCAAATAAATTTTATTCATTTAAAGGTAATTTTCTAATTTAAATAATTTATATTTTTTACATAAAATATAAATTATTTAAATTACTCTTTATTTTTAGTTGCAATTTTTTCTCTCATTTCCAAATGTTTATTACTTGACTTGGAAATAATCATTAATAAAAGTGCATCACATATTAATTGAATTGTATATTTTTCTATTAATGGTGTTGATCTACTATTGTCTGTAAAAAAACTTTTTACAGTGCCATAAATATGTTCATCTAATAAATCATTTGCAAAAGACTCATTTGTACTTATTCCTACAATTCTTAATGGTTTTCTTTCTTTAATCAAATTTAAATATCTAAAAACCTTTGAGTTTTTTCCAGAAATAGTGAAAACAATTACAAGTTTATTTTCCACATCATATATTTGATGATTATATAAAGATGTTTCTAACTTTACTTTAAAATTTAACTCTAATAGATTAAAGAAAAATGGTTCAATAACTTTTGCGGTTTTACCCGTTGCAAAAAAAATAATTTCTGGATTATTACTTGTAATTAAATTTGATAATTCTAAAATTGAATCACTATTAAGAAATTTTTTTATTGAGTTAATATTTTCAATTATCTTGTTGAAATATATATCAATACTTTGCTTATTTATTAATTTATTGTCAACCGAATAGTAAGAATCTTGTAAAATATGCTTTAAATTTTTAAAACCCCCTATTCCTATTTTAGATAAGGTTTTAGTTATTACACTTTCTTGAACATTTAATTGCTTTGAGATATTTTTTATTGAAATATCACTAAAGTTATTTAGATTATCTCTTATGAAATAAATAACTTTTTTCTCTTGAGGAGATAATTCATTTTCCTTCTCTTTGATTAAATTCAATATATTCATCTATAAGTCTCCTCTATCAAATAAATTTATTTTAATTTTATTTGAACAAAAAAAATGTTAATTAATATAAAATAAAAAATAGGCTTTATATTTTTGATTTGAATTATTAAGTATCTAATGTATTTATTTCTTATTTAAGTTTTTTAAACTTATAAATATTTTATATTAATTTAAGAAATATTTTAAATATCCTAATTTTAATATGTTCTTCTAACAAGAAATTTCTACTACTACATAATTTTACAGGGTGCCATAACATAAAGAAACTGGTAAAGTAGTATTTTATTGTTCTACTACTACATAATTTTACAGGGTGCCATAACGTTTTCATTAAATGATTAACAAGAGATGAAGTTCTACTACTACATAATTTTACAGGGTGCCATAACATAAGTATATTACATCTGTTTTTAAAATAAGTTCTACTACTACATAATTTTACAGGGTGCCATAACAACTTTTGTTTTATTATACATCAATAAAAAGTTCTACTACTACATAATTTTACAGGGTGCGCCATAACAGTCCATCCGTTCAGACCATAATGGAGATTGTTCTACTACTAGATAATTTTACAGGGTTCCATAACACCTCTCATTTTATATCTGGATTAGATATTGTTCTACTACTAGATAATTTTACAGGGTGCCATAACAGAACCAGATAAATTAAATTCATCAATAAAGTTCTACTACTACATAATTTTACAGGGTGCCATAACTAAATTGGTGGTTCAACTGGTGGTGTTGCTGTTCTACTACTACATAATTTTACAGGGTGCCATAACTAATAAGATTAGAAATTTGATTTTGATTTGGTTCTACTACTACATAATTTTACAGGGTGCCATAACTATGATATTTTAGAAGATTTAAATAAATTCGTTCTACTACTACATAATTTTACAGGGTGCCATAACCTAATGTCTTTTATCATTTTTCTTTTCTCCGTTCTACTACTACATAATTTTACAGGGTGCCATAACGTCCTCATTTTTTGAGTATGATACAAGATTGTTCTACTACTACATAATTTTACAGGGTGCCATAACTACTTTTTCTAATTCCAACATCTTTTGAGAGTTCTACTACTACATAATTTTACAGGGTGCCATAACCACAAAGCTTTAAGATATAAAGGTTTTATAGTTCTACTACTACATAATTTTACAGGGTGCCATAACCAAGTTGTGTGCGAAGAACATTTTTCAAAAGTTCTACTACTACATAATTTTACAGGGTGCCATAACATTGAATAAAGCATTAATGAAAAAGTAACGGTTCTACTACTACATAATTTTACAGGGTGCCATAACTTGCATTTCTTTTCTTCTTATTAGTGCTTCGTTCTACTACTACATAATTTTACAGGGTGCCATAACATCTCTCTACAAGTCTCTAAGCATATATTTGTTCTACTACTACATAATTTTACAGGGTGCCATAACTTAGTTAAAGGTTTTAAATTACCTTTTCTAGTTCTACTACTACATAATTTTACAGGGTGCCATAACGATTTAGTGCAATGTTTCCAAAAGGTCAAAGTTCTACTACTACATAATTTTACAGGGTGCCATAACTACTCTAATTTTATAATAAAACTCTTCACCGTTCTACTACTACATAATTTTACAGGGTGCCATAACGAATATACAAATTTAATCATAGATCAAGTTGTTCTACTACTACATAATTTTACAGGGTGCCATAACAGACTTATATATCTTTTTAAGATATAAAGAGTTCTACTACTACATAATTTTACAGGGTGCCATAACTCTCTATATTTGTTATTACTGTATATATGTGTTCTACTACTACATAATTTTACAGGGTGCCATAACTAAAGTATTTTCCACTATATTTAGTAATTTGTTCTACTACTACATAATTTTACAGGGTGCCATAACAATTGAATAGATTATTTTCATAACTTTATTGTTCTACTACTACATAATTTTACAGGGTGCCATAACTATATCAATGGGACTTGAGATTTTGAATTTGTTCTACTACTACATAATTTTACAGGGTGCCATAACGGAGTATCTGCATTTTTTGGCAGTGAAGCTGTTCTACTACTACATAATTTTACAGGGTGCCATAACTATTATGATAATAATGGTTTATTTATTTTTGTTCTACTACTACATAATTTTACAGGGTGCCATAACTTAATTTTATTAACTCCTCAAGAGTTTTAAGTTCTACTACTACATAATTTTACAGGGTGCCATAACAAGTGTATATTACATAATTTTAAAAATCTGGTTCTACTACTACATAATTTTACAGGGTGCCATAACATCCCTTGACTGAATAATAATTTTGTAATTGTTCTACTACTACATAATTTTACAGGGTGCCATAACATCCCTTGACTGAATAATAATTTTGTAATTGTTCTACTACTACATAATTTTACAGGGTGCCATAACCTACTGACTTTTTTTTAACAATTACCTTGTGTTCTACTACTACATAATTTTACAGGGTGCCATAACTTATTTGCATAATCAAAGCTGAGATATAGAGTTCTACTACTACATAATTTTACAGGGTGCCATAACAGTTCATTTTTGCTATAATTGTGGGAATTTGTTCTACTACTACATAATTTTACAGGGTGCCATAACGAATTAACTGAAAACAAAAATAAAGCAAGAGTTCTACTACTACATAATTTTACAGGGTGCCATAACCACTACCTGCATTAAATGATGTTAATTTAAGTTCTACTACTACATAATTTTACAGGGTGCCATAACAACCATAATATAAATAACTATTTACAATCTGTTCTACTACTACATAATTTTACAGGGTGCCATAACTAAAAAACTTGATATTGAGTACCCAACTTTGTTCTACTACTACATAATTTTACAGGGTGCCATAACTCACAATTAGGACAAATTCCTACTTTATATGTTCTACTACTACATAATTTTACAGGGTGCCATAACGAATGATTTAGATTTTGAATTCTGTATCATGTTCTACTACTACATAATTTTACAGGGTGCCATAACTTATCTGAATAATCTATAAATCAATCTTTAGTTCTACTACTACATAATTTTACAGGGTGCCATAACGGTTCTTATGAAAACAAAACAAGAATTACAGTTCTACTACTACATAATTTTACAGGGTGCCATAACTACCTTGAAGGTGTTGATAATCCTAATCCAGTTCTACTACTACATAATTTTACAGGGTGCCATAACACTGCAGTATGTGCTAAACAATTAGAAAGAGTTCTACTACTACATAATTTTACAGGGTGCCATAACAGCACTTTTTTAAATAGGTTATTTCAACCTGTTCTACTACTACATAATTTTACAGGGTGCCATAACAGGTTCAAATATACTATCTTGTTCTTTTTCGTTCTACTACTACATAATTTTACAGGGTGCCATAACTTATGAACATGACAAGATTTTTTAGTAGCAGTTCTACTACTACATAATTTTACAGGGTGCCATAACGATATTAAAGAACTATCTTCAATTTTTGCTGTTCTACTACTACATAATTTTACAGGGTGCCATAACTTTCATTCCATTAAATCCATTGTTTTATAAGTTCTACTACTACATAATTTTACAGGGTGCCATAACACATAGGTATATTACCTTTAATTGATAAACGTTCTACTACTACATAATTTTACAGGGTGCCATAACATAGTAATCTATTCAATCTAATAATTCAATGTTCTACTACTACATAATTTTACAGGGTGCCATAACATATAAGTAGTCCTAAGGACAAAGGAGAATGTTCTACTACTACATAATTTTACAGGGTGCCATAACAGATAGGTTGGTATGGATTGTTGGTAATAAGTTCTACTACTACATAATTTTACAGGGTGCCATAACAATGTATGGACGAAGATTGATGCTGATAAAGTTCTACTACTACATAATTTTACAGGGTGCCATAACCCAATAGACCAAGAGAGCTTTAATAAATTAGTTCTACTACTACATAATTTTACAGGGTGCCATAACAGGAAAAGAAACAATATTTTTGCTTAAAGTGTTCTACTACTACATAATTTTACAGGGTGCCATAACATTAACTTTGGTCAAGGTGTATTTGGTGGAGTTCTACTACTACATAATTTTACAGGGTGCCATAACACCGATGATTTGGTTTGGAGATATGAAAGCGTTCTACTACTACATAATTTTACAGGGTGCCATAACAACTAAGTGAGTATTGGTTGCTTCTAATGCGTTCTACTACTACATAATTTTACAGGGTGCCATAACTTAAAGCATTAGAATGATAATATTCTTTTTGTTCTACTACTACATAATTTTACAGGGTGCCATAACAAGAAATTTTAGAAAAACAAAGTAATATAGGTTCTACTACTACATAATTTTACAGGGTGCCATAACCCAATAGACCAAGAGAGCTTTAATAAATTAGTTCTACTACTACATAATTTTACAGGGTGCCATAACCACTACCTGCATTAAATGATGTTAATTTAAGTTCTACTACTACATAATTTTACAGGGTGCCATAACAGGAAAAGAAACAATATTTTTGCTTAAAGTGTTCTACTACTACATAATTTTACAGGGTGCCATAACATTAACTTTGGTCAAGGTGTATTTGGTGGAGTTCTACTACTACATAATTTTACAGGGTGCCATAACAACTAAGTGAGTATTGGTTGCTTCTAATGCGTTCTACTACTACATAATTTTACAGGGTGCCATAACTTAAAGCATTAGAATGATAATATTCTTTTTGTTCTACTACTACATAATTTTACAGGGTGCCATAACAATGCATAGACGAAG
Organism: Spiroplasma endosymbiont of Cantharis nigra; assembly: GCF_964019925.1. Lineage (NCBI taxonomy): Bacteria > Bacillati > Mycoplasmatota > Mollicutes > Entomoplasmatales > Spiroplasmataceae > Spiroplasma > Spiroplasma endosymbiont of Cantharis nigra. The sequence goes on along the minus strand of NZ_OZ026470.1, from coordinate 225,516 downwards.
ATTGATGCTGATAAAGTTCTACTACTACATAATTTTACAGGGTGCCATAACGATTATGACGAGCAAGTATTTTGCCAAAACGTTCTACTACTACATAATTTTACAGGGTGCCATAACGGTGGATGCTGTATTGTTGTCATGATTGAGGTTCTACTACTACATAATTTTACAGGGTGCCATAACAAAGTCTGATTAACCTCATCTCTTTTCTGCGTTCTACTACTACATAATTTTACAGGGTGCCATAACAAACAACCTAAATCTATACCTTTAATATCTGTTCTACTACTACATAATTTTACAGGGTGCCATAACTGCTGTTAATGGAATTGTTAATGCTGGAAGGTTCTACTACTACATAATTTTACAGGGTGCCATAACTCTATGTATTGTTTTATGCATACCCTATTAGTTCTACTACTACATAATTTTACAGGGTGCCATAACTACGTATTATTTGTGTAATTATGTATATTCGTTCTACTACTACATAATTTTACAGGGTGCCATAACAGAGAGAATCCTGACCTTGTAGAGAATCCTGTTCTACTACTACATAATTTTACAGGGTGCCATAACATTCCAACTCAGAAGTAACCTTCTCATTTTGTTCTACTACTACATAATTTTACAGGGTGCCATAACATATTTACATAATCAAAGTTGGAATATAGAGTTCTACTACTACATAATTTTACAGGGTGCCATAACACTCCAACTCAGAAGTAACCTTCTCATTTTGTTCTACTACTACATAATTTTACAGGGTGCCATAACTTCTCTGGTATTTCAAACAAGTGAGAATATGTTCTACTACTACATAATTTTACAGGGTGCCATAACGAATTAAGGAGTAATTAATTTAGATTAATTGTTCTACTACTACATAATTTTACAGGGTGCCATAACATATCAACATTTGACAACAACAAATACTCAGTTCTACTACTACATAATTTTACAGGGTGCCATAACACTTAACATACTTTTCCATTACATTCTATGGTTCTACTACTACATAATTTTACAGGGTGCCATAACAATATTAATAATTGCTGTATTTAATTTATTGTTCTACTACTACATAATTTTACAGGGTGCCATAACAGTGGAAATATGATAACTTTTTATTCAACTGTTCTACTACTACATAATTTTACAGGGTGCCATAACATCATTATCTGGGTCTAATTCATTAGTAGCGTTCTACTACTACATAATTTTACAGGGTGCCATAACTCGTGCTGGTAGAGCATTAATTGATTTTTCGTTCTACTACTACATAATTTTACAGGGTGCCATAACCTCCAATATCAAATGCAAATGTACTCTTACGTTCTACTACTACATAATTTTACAGGGTGCCATAACGTGTAATAAAAATCAATCGCTTTCATTAACGTTCTACTACTACATAATTTTACAGGGTGCCATAACAGCTTTTCAATGAGTAAAAATCATAAAAGCGTTCTACTACTACATAATTTTACAGGGTGCCATAACGTTCTCATTTTTTGAGTATGATACAAAATTGTTCTACTACTACATAATTTTACAGGGTGCCATAACTGGTTATGGATTACAACCAGTATATTGGTGGTTCTACTACTACATAATTTTACAGGGTGCCATAACTTGATTTTTTTATCTTCTGGTTTTTTTAAAGTTCTACTACTACATAATTTTACAGGGTGCCATAACTTATAAAAATAAAACTTTTAATTTAGAATTGTTCTACTACTACATAATTTTACAGGGTGCCATAACTTATAAAAAATATATAGACGAAAGAATAAAGTTCTACTACTACATAATTTTACAGGGTGCCATAACCTCAAATCAAGTGTTTTTTCATAAAAGTTTAAATTTTATCTATTAAATATAGCTTCCAATATTTCCATCTCTTTTATATTAAAAATTAGAGACATTTTATTAGTATATTCCTTATATAAAAAAACATTGTTATCTATTAATTTAAATAGCAACGTACTTATATACTCCAAAAAAATATTTTGATTACTTATATCAGAATAGAGTATATATTCTTCAATATTATCTATAATATCTGAGATATCAATTATCTTTGACATACATATTTTAATATTCTTTACTAATTCTAAATCAAAAGTATGAAGTCTATCTGTAACTATTATGAAATTATTTAACATACTAATATTTTGAATAAAACTTTCTTCTTCTTCAATAAATAATCCTTCAAAAGGATTATTAAAGAAGTAGAGATAATCTTTATTATTTAATTGTCCAAGCAATTTTAATATTTCCAAGTAAATTTGCTTCAAAGTTTTTTGATTTAATTTATTATTAATAATTTCATTCTCATTTATAAAATTTAGATATACATTATCTACCAAATAATTCACTAAAAAATCATTTACTCCTATTTCAACATTTAATTTAGATACTTTTTCTAAATTTACTTTTAATGTATTAATACCTGTTAATTCTGTTAAATCAAGAGTATGAATTATTGATAGTAAAATCTTTAAATTTTCATTTTCAAATAAATCATTATTTAAAACTAATGCTATTAATTCTTTAAATATACTTTTGTTATTATTTTGTATATCCTTGTAAAAATCAAGATAACTAGGAATTTTAAATATTTTATGAGTTGTTTTGTTGATAATTATATCATTATCTTCAAATAGTATTTTATATTCATTCGTATCTAACTTACTATTTGTAATATTTTCAAATATATTTCAGAGATGATTATTTAAATCTTGATCATTTAATATAAAGATATTTTTATTTTGTAGATTAAATTTTATATCATTATAATTGTTAATTTTAATTTTCATTAGAGTTCTAAAAACCTCCTTAAATCAATTAATAACTCTTGTTTGCTTTTTTTTCCTCTTAAAATATTTATTTTTTGATATTGTTTTTCTGTAATAGCTAAAAGTCTGATATTACCAAAAGACGGCAATATTTTTTCTATTCTTTTAGCAGCATATCTAGCTGAATCATCATTAGGACACATTTTTGTATAAATTGAAAATTGCATCATTTGAAAACCTTCACTAAGTAAATTATTTCTAAAGCGATTATAATCTCTTATATTATTTTTTGAATCAAAAGGTAAATCATAAAAAACCATTAATCTCATAAATCTATAGTTCATAGTATTCAACTGATGATACTAATGGATAAATAAAATTTTGAAAGTCGTTTTTTTCAAAGTGATTTATTACCTTATCAACATATTCATTAATTGCTTGAGTTAAGTATACCTTTTTTGAGTTAAAAATAATTTGTGAATTTAATAAGTTAATTAAACCTATTTTGTCATTTCTAGAAAAATAATCATTTTGAGTAATATTAAGATAAACAAAGTCATCAACAATTGGTCTAAAAGGCTCCATTAAATCATCTGCCAAAGCAAATGAATTATATTTATTGTGATGAAAAAGCGATATTGTCGGATGCAATCCCTTTGATACAATTGCTCTGCAAAAAGCTGATCTCAATATAATATATCCAAAATTTAATGCACTATTTATATGATTTTCATCATCTCTCTTAAAATTATTTCCAAATAAAGTATTAAAATAGATTTTTGCAGCATGTGCTTCTCTATTTGTTGGATCTCCTTTTTTAATCTCATCAATATAATTAAAAATGATTTGTCATCTATCTTTTGGCTTATTATTCTTCTTCAATATATCAATTTGTGATTCCAATTTACTTTTTACAATATAAGTTCAAAATATTAATTTTTGATTATTAGTTCAATTTAATTGATCTCTAATTATTTTTTGTTGCTGAAAATTTCCTTTATATGGTTGCATAATACAAGCAGGCATTAAATTTTCATCACAAATAATTGTTAAAATTTTATATTCAGCCAATTTTGCTAATATTCTAGTTGTAATGTTTGTTTTGTAATTTTCATAAATTACAACATTAATATCTCCTAATGGAATTTGTAAATTATTATTAATTTGTTTAACTACTAAATTATTTAAAAAAAGACTAGTACTTTCACCATTCTTTATAACAATAATTTTTCAGGACATTTAAATATCCCCCTTTCTTATTTTAAAATAAAAAAAGAGGGTTAAAAACCCTCGTGTCCGGCATTAAAGCCTTATATATGACAGTCCTGTAAAATTATGTAGTAGTAGAACTTTTTTCATATACATATTTATAATAACATAAATTTTTTAATTATTTAAAAATTTTCATTTTTGTTTTTGTAATATTTGAATTTATTTTAATAAGATTTTTAACCTTACTAATTGATTTTCTTTCACTTTTTTCATTGAATCTATTAATATATTTTAATTCCATCCTTTCTTTGTTTAAATCAAATCCCACAATAATAAATCTCTCATGAACCCCATCATAATCAAATTCAATTTCATCATATTTTTTTAGTCTGAATAGATATTGAAAGTCCTTAGTAATTTTTATATCTTGTTTACATTTCTTATAGTTTTCTTCATTAATTACTATATCCCTTTTATCATTAGAAATAAAATTAAAATAGGCAACTTTTGCATTAATTGGCAATATTTTATATTTATTAATGTGCTTATTATAAAATAAATCTCAAGCTAACGAGTTCATTGAGGTCATAATAACTTTTTTATCTTTTTTAATGTTTTTATACTTATGACTTATATCATAATATATCTCAGCACCCTGTAAGTACGTAATCTTTGTAATTTCTGGTCTTTTTTCTTCATTAGACTGTTTTTCTATTTTTTTACCCAAAATATCTCTATAATAGACAAATGGGTTTGTAATTTTATGTTCCTTATTATTTTCATCTTTTCAAGTTTTATTATAATACTCATTAAAAATCTCTTTTAAGTATGAAAAAGTTTTTTTATCATTTTGATACATTAAAACATTTTCAAAATTTTTATTTAAATGTTTATCAAGTTGTTGACCATTTGATTCAAAAAGGTCAAATTTACGTTTCTTATAAACTTTATTATCTATAACTTTTGCTGAGTAAATAGTTTCATCAAATAAATTTAAGTTAGTTCTACCTAAAGTTTTCTTAGAAAACTTATAATCAAAATTATCAATTTTGCTACCTAATACTGCATATTCGCTTTTCAATTTATCATAGTCTAATTCAATTGATTCTTCTTGGTCTTTTAAATTAGGTTCTAAAATATCCAAAATATTTTTAGATTTACTTAATTTAATTAAAGAAGATAAAGCTATAATAGTTGCATCAATTCCATGATGTTTAAATTGATTTCTATCTTTTTGAATATAAAAGACTTTATTTCTCAAATATGCAGTAAATTTACCATTAATAACTTTAATTTTTCACTCTTTTTTTAGTTCTTTTTTGAAAAAATTTAAATAGTTTTTAACCTCAACTGTTGCATATCTTGTATCATTTAAATTTCTACTAATAAATTTTTGTTGTGCTGCAAAAGTATTTAAATCATCTTCAAGAAATAAATTTTCATATACTTTAGTAAAAAAGTACTTTGATTTATTTTTAGAAAGATAAGTAGTTAAACATCTCATCTTGAACTCTTCTCAATTTCTCCCTATTTTTCTAAAATATTCATAAGGTGTCATTTGACCTTTATTTTGGTTTTCTTCTCTAAGACATAAAACTTTATTTGTACGTGAGTCATCGAAAGACTTTGATAGAGGAATTATATGATCAATCTCACAATAGTTTTCATCAGTTTTTAATCTATCAATATCAATAGTTTTACCAGAATAAATGCACTTATTATCTTGTTCATTTAGAAGCATAAATTTTAGTAAAGTATTTTTTGATGGTCCTTTAAAACTACTAGAATTAGAAGATGAGAAATCTAAACCATAGGCACTATTAACTATTTTTTTATTATCTTCATTTTCTTTATTAATTCTAGTTTTAAATAGACGAATATCTTCTGAATTTTTTTCACGAGCTAATTCAATAACAATATTTTTAATCTCAATATTTTTATAATTTTTCTCTATTTCTTTAATTAAATTTAGAGTTTGAATAAAAGACCTTTTAACCACTGGAGAAATATACATTTCACTAATTTTTTTTCTAAATACAGGAATAGTTTTTAAATTAGTAAATGCTAGTTTAGAGAATTTATAATCTGGTTTCATTCCCAAATCTTTAAAAACTTCCATTTGCTCTTTATTTTCAGTTCAAGTATGTTCAATTACTTTATTCATTGTTTTAATTGATAAAGAATGTGTCCCTGTTAATGAAATTTCTCCAATTAACTCACATTGTCTTTTTGTCAAAAAATGCGATAGTGATTTTACTAATTCTTCGACTCTATTATCAATAGATTGATATTTAGTTAAAATTTCACAAATTTTGTCAATTTCATTTATATTTTTTAATGATAAAAAACTATAATCTTCATTATCAACTAATAATTTTCTTCTAATTTTGTTAATAGATTCAAATTCTGTAAAAATTGGTTCATCCTTAGTGTTTATTCTATAGCCCTTAATTGTATTTGAATCTACTTGTAAGAATTTAGCAATCTCTTTTAAACTAATGTTTTTTGCTTTTTTGCTATCATGATTAATAGCACTTTCAATAATATACTCTTTTTGTTCTCTTGATAAACCTTCTTCTAATGATTCAATTTTTAGATTATTTAAATCATTTAATATATTAAATAAGTAACTTGTTAAACAATGTTTTGGAGCTCTAAGTTCATTATTATCATAAGTGTCTTTTCCAGCTAGTCTATCAAAAAAATCTATCTCATCTTTTCAACCATAGGGGCTTAAAATATTATTTTTCTTATTTTGATATCCTGGTCCATCATAGTAATTTCTTTTTCTATTATAAATTTTAAAAAATTCTTCTTTTAAATTTTCTAAACTTTTATCAAAACTTATTTGCTTATCGAAAATTAAATTTATTTCCTCAATATATCATTCATGATTTATTAAAGAGTTTTCATCATTTTTAATTTTTTCTCCCCTATATTTATTATATTTTTCCTTAAAAGATAAGTGGAGCTCAATTGGCGATAACTTTTTTGATGAAATATCTTCAATAGATATTTCATCATCACTAATTTTTTTAATTTCTTGTAAATCATCTTTAAAATTAAAACTACCTCGATGTTTAAGGTAATTAAAAAGTATTAACATTAACTCATCTTTACTAATTTGTTCTACTAATGCTTTTTTTCTGATTTCTAGATAGTCAATATTTCTATCAATTTTATAAAAATCTTCAGTACTATTAATTAAATTTAGCTCCTTAAATTTAATTAATAAGTCTCTTTTTCTCAAATTTCTTCTTCTTAACATACGTCTTCTTGACCTTATTGCTCTTCTATCAGAGCTTGATGTTGTTGAAGAGTTTGAATTATTTGCTTCTTCGAATAGATAAATTCCTGCATCAATAATTTCCTTAGTATCTATCTCAACTATTGATCAACCTAAAGAAGCAATTCCTAAATCTAATCCTATATTTACTTTTTTCATATTTTTTCCCCTTTTATATGCATTTAAAGAAGTCCATATATATAAATTGAAAAAGAGATAATTTATATATTATGACTTATTTAATTTTCTTAAAATTTCTTTCCATTAAAATTATAAATCAAATTCTTAGTTTTTTTATAATTTTAATGGATTATAGAATTGGAATTTATGAGTAATAAGCGAATATGTCCCTACATATTAAAAAGCGACTTTATCCTCCTTTATAATCAATAAATGGAGGTTTTATGAAGAATCTACTATTAAATACCATGAGACAAGAGCATCTAAGATTAATTAAGCAATTTTCTTTAAGACAAGACTCTATTAAAAATACAGCCTTTAAATTAGGTTATAGTATTAGATACAAAAGAAGAAAACTTAAAGAATATCAAGAGATTGGAGCTCATAAAAATACCAATAAAATACCTGTTAATAAACTTCAACAATTATTTAAAGATCAAATAATAGACTTATTTCAGCTAAATATTATGACCTTATCATTAAAAATTATTGAAAATTAAACTGAGAAAGTAAAATTTGTTACTCTGTAAATAGATATATATTAATAAAGAAAAATATTTTAATTAAAACTATAAAAAATGAAAACAAAAAAAAGATATCAGTAGAAATTTAAAGCCATTGAACCAAGAAAATTTCAAACACGAGTATCTTTAAAAATTAAATATAACAAATAGACCCCAACCCTACAAGATGAAAATTTTCTAAAGTTAGGAAAATATAGCAAAATATACTTTAAATTCTAAAATTATTATAATAGTTGCAAAATAAACTCTACATTTTTTGTAGTATCTCTAATATTTTATCAATTATAATACTTCTATTTTTGTTATTTATAGAACTATATCAATTTGTTGAAACAATTCTTTTAATTTCTCATCCTCTAACCTTTAAAAAATTAAAAAAATTAAATTGCTCTCTTATTTCTTCTTCATTAAGAAATTTTTCAAATTCATCAAGCATTATACCAAGACAATATTCATTTGATAAATTATTTTTAATAACTAAGTTTATTTCATGCTTATCAACTTTTAAATTCTTTATAACTGAATAATGATCTGGCAAATTTCTTGATATTTCTTCAAATACATCATTTAAAAAGATATTGGTTATTTTTTCATTCTTATAGTTAATAACATTTGAAAGATCTAATGAGTTATCAATATTTTGTAGTCTTTCAACATACTCAAGAAATTCCTTAAATAAAGTAGAACTAGGATGTTTAGTAGTTATTATATTTGAATTAATTGATTTTATAACAATCATTTTTTCTTTAGCTCTTGAAATAGCTACATTAAGTCTTCTTTCTCCACCATTTTGTCCAATTGGACCAAATCTATTTGAAAAAACACCATTTGTATCCATGGCAAAACCTATAGAGAAAATTATTATATCTCTCTCATCTCCTTGAACATTTTCAATGTTTTTAATAAACAAATATTCATCAGAGTTTTTAGGATTAATAAGCTGTGCTAGTTTTTCATTATTATAGGCTATTTCCTCTAATTTATTTTCAATTAATTCTTGTTGTTTTTGATTAAAAGTGATTACCCCTATACTTTTGCCAATTAAATTTGAGTATTTATTGTTTATTAAATCCAAAATAACTGAAATAACCTTATTAGCTTCAACTATATTTTTCTGATTTTCTCAAACTCCAGAGACAAAAAATACTTCTATAGGTAATTTATAATTTTCAGGTTGATCCACAACTACTAATTCATTATTATAAAATTTTTTATTAGAAAAATTAATTAACTCCTTGAATTTACTTCTATAATGATATTTCAACATAAAATTTTCAAAACGAGGTTTTGAGAAATCTAATAAACTTTCATTTTGAAGTGCATCAACTATTTCTCCTTCTTCATGATTTTCTACGTTTTCCTCTAATAAATCATAATCATCATAATTTTTTGCCTTAAAAAAGCTAGTTGGTGGTAATTGTTTATCATCTCCAGAAACAATAAATTTTTTACTTCTATACATAACAGGTATAGCTTTTTCGGTAAAAATTTGTGATGCTTCATCAAATATTGCAAAGTCAAATTCTGCTTTATTAAGTGGAATTACAGAATTATTAGATATTTCTTCAGGAGAAGAAATAAATATTGGGAAGATAATTTTTAAAATTGGAAGATAATTTTTAAAGTATGTAGATTTTCTAACGGTTACCTTAACAGAATCTATTTTCTTAATTAATTGTCGAAACATAGTAGAATATGGATTAGAATTCGGATATAAAAGTTTATTTTTAATATTTTCTAAATGTTCAAAAAATATTTCATTTTCTCCACCCTCAGATATTTTTTGATAATAATTCAACATTTTTTCCATATATGTATCTTTAATAATTTTAATTTGATTTTCATTGACTCTTTCATAAATTAGAGCTCATATATGATTAATTTTTTTATAATTTAAATCTTCTGAATAAAACTGATATAATTCCTGATTATCTTTAATATTTCTTATAAAATCTTTAAATAAATTTGAATCTATAAAATTATTTTCCGAATCTATTTCACTTAGAATTAAATATATTTTTTTAATATCTTCTAATGTTAAAAAATCTTGATATATATTAAAATAAATATTATTAGATTTAAGTTGGTTAAAAATTATTTTTTGAGTATTGATATTTTCATCAGAGTATGAATTTAGTGTTTCATAAGTTATTTTTGTTATATTAAAAAATTCAAAATCATTTAATTGAAAAAAAATTTTTTTATTTTTTGGTTCTGTTATTAGCCTCAATATTTTCTTTGTTTGATTCGCATTAGTTATTAATAAGGAAAATTGATTTAAAAAGTTAAGACTTCCCTTTTTTCACTTTTTAAATTTAAAATATTGAGATAACTTAATTTTATATGTATCTACTTTATTATTAATTCTGTTATACAATAACTTACTATTTTTTATCATTTTATTTTGTTTCAGTAAATCTATATAACTTTCATCAATAATATTTTCAAAATTATCATTTATATGTTCAATAAATTTAAATATACTATTGTTTTTTTCCATATCTTTATGAGAAGTGATTAAATCAAAATATAAATTTAAATCTTCCGGTTTGAACTCTGATAAAAAGTGCATAATTGTTTCTATTTCTGTAAAGTTTTCAAAAAACTTCTCATATTTTAATACATCGAGAAAGCTATTTTTATAATTTTTTAATTCTTTTTCATTAACAACACTCAAATCTTCAATAAAATTAAATAATTGATTATCTTTTTTGAAAATAAAAAATTTTTCTCTATATTTAAAATATTCACTATCATTATTAAAATTATTATTTATATAACATAAGAATGTAAACATTTCTTTAGCTAAATCTACACCACTTAAATTATTTAAAGATTTATCAATTATATCAAATAGTTTTTTAGCATATTTTAAACTGCAGTTTAGATATCTATCTATCAAAACTTGATTTTCCTTAATATTAATTGTTTTTACTATATTTAAATATTTTAAGGATTGTTGCATAGAAATAAAATTTTTATATGATTTTATTTCTTCAAAAATGGTCTCAATATTTTTAATTAAATCACTTTGACTATCCCTACTTGCCTTTATACGATTAAATTCTGAACTTGATCCTCTAATATAATTTGCCACTATATTAACAGTTGCTTTAATTTTTGTGTGAAAACTTTGATTATTTTCTTTTGCATATAACTTAAGAGCGAAATTATTTAATTTACCCATTCTATCATATACAACCTCAGATGCTACTTGCTTTTCAGTTATAAATAAAGTTTTATTTTTAGAATAAATTAAATTTGCTAATATATTTGTTATAGCTTGAGATTTCCCAGTTCCTGGAGGTCCTCAAATATATGATGATTTCTTAATAGAGTTTGCCACAGCAATTTTCTGAGAGTTATCTAAGTATGAAATTAATTTAATATTTTCATCTTTATATTCATTTTTTACATTACTTAATCAATCATACTCTGTTTTTACTAAATCATTTATAAATTCTAAATCTCCTTTTTCTTCAATTATATTATAAGCACCCAATATTGATGATGAAGCTACATCATACATACCAAAACTAATTATATTATTTAATGTTATAGTTGAATCCTCATAATCTATTTTTTTACTATTAGAATTTTTTCTTGGTTTTTCTAATGAGGAGTGAAGTAAACTATCATTGTAAGGATTTTTAAATTTATTTACTGAGATAGATTTAATTAAATTTTCTATATAATCATTTGTTAATATTGAATTATTATCTTCAAGTTCTCTAAAATCATATTCAATATTGTTACTTGTTGCAATTATAGAAAGTATGGAATTATTTAATACTGGGTCACCAATTTTTATTTCTAAGTTTGATCCAACTAATGAAATATCAATATCTCAAATATATAAAGGAGCTCTAAAAATTTCTTCCTTCCCCGATGAAAGCTTACCTGTAATATAAGGATATCCAATTCCCAATCCCTTTATATTTTTTTGCTCAATTTGCAGTCTGCTTTTTTTATCAATTTTTTTAAATCTTGATAATAGATTATTAGATTTTTTAGTTTTTATTTTAATAATTTCCTTTTTCTTATCGTCTGATTTTAAAAAGTTTATAATTTCATTTCTTGTATTGATAATATCTTCAATTTTCTTTGTATTAGACGAAATAAAATTTCTTATTTTTGCTTCTTCTGTTTGTATAAGTTCTTCAACAGTAAAAATTTTATTTTCATGTAAAAGCTTTACTGTTGTTATATTAAAACTTAACTCTTCAATTGTTTGACTTCTGTGCTCATTTACGAGTTCCAAGATTTTATTATCAATATCCTTCAAATTCAAATCAGAGAAATCAATTTTTATATTCCTTTTTAAAAACATCTTTAATATATCCTCTTTTAGATTAAGAACTTTTAATATATCATTTAAATCAATTGAGTTTTGGGTTTCTAAAAAAGAATTATAAAATAATGTACCCGATTTATTTGTTTTAATTAATCTTATTTTAAACTTTTTAATAATATCTATATTCTTCATAATATTTCCTTTTTATTTTAAAAATAGCTTTATAAGCCTAATTTAAAATTTACTTTTTAAACTGCAAAAAATAAAAATATAGATATTATTAAAAACATATTCCCTAAGAACAAGTACCTTTTTAAAACCCTTACTTAATAAAATTTGCACAATTTAATTAATTCATAAAATATTTTATCATATCGATTAATATTTATATAACTTTTATTAATAATAATCTGAAATATTTTATGAATAATAAACGATTATGTCCTCCTTTATAATCAATAAATGGAGGTTTTATGAAAGTACTACTATTAAATACCATGAAACAAGAACAACTAAGATTAATTAAGCAATTATCTTTAAGAAAAGACTCTATTAAAAATACAGCCTTTAAATTAGGTTATAGTGTTAGACACACAAGAAGAAAACTTAAAGAATACCAAGAAATTGGAGCAAAAGCTTTTATTCATAAAAATACCAATGAAATAGCTATAAATAAAATTCAACAATTATTTAAAGATGAAATAATTGAATTATTTCAAACAAAATATTATGACTTTAGTATTAAACATTATTGAGAACTAACTTGAAAAAAGAAAATAAGTTACTCTGCAATTAGGCACATATTAATAGAAGAAAATATTTTAATTGAGACTCTTAACAGAAAAACAAAAAAAATATTCGTAAAAATTTAAAGGAAACCAACCAAGAAAATTTAACACGCTAGTATCTTTCAAATTCAAATATAACAGGCAAAACTCATCCTACGCAAAAGAAAATTTTAAAGTTTGGAGAAATCCACGAAACTGATGCTTCAAATCATCAATGAATTAAGAACTTAAAATGTCATTTGCATATTATAATTGATAAAGCTAGTAAAAGGATTTTGGCAGTTTATTTCAATAAGCAAAAAACTACTAAAAGTTATTATAATATCTATAAAAAAACCTTTAAACATTATGGTTTACCAAAATTAAATGTTAGTGATAATCGCAATGTTTTTAGTAGTAACAATAATCGTGACCATTTTGGTGATAGTGTCTCAAATACACAATTGCAGTTTATTTTTCACTCTTTAGGAGTAAATACAAAAACAACTTCAATACATCAAGAAAAAGCATTAGTTGAAAGGACTTTTGGAACATTACAAAGAAGATGACCTCAAATAATTAGACTCTTAGATTTAAAGAATATTGAACAGTTAAATAATTATTTACCCCATCTTATTCAGAAATACAATCAAGATTTTTCAATACCTTTAGACCAATTAGAATCAGTAACTAGAAAATTTGATCAAGATGAAGATATTGTTTTCTCTTATCGAAGTGAAAGAACTATTGATAATGGTCATAGTATTAGTTTTAAAAAAACTAAGTGATTTATTTGTGAAGGCTTTACCCCAATTTACTTTAAACCAAAGCTAAAAGTAATGATTATGGAAACAATAAATATAAAACATTATGCATCAATTGAAAATGACATTTACAATCTTATTCAAGTTGAAGATGAACGCTTACATGGAAATCATAAAACACTATCTAATGAAGAATTTGAAACTACTAAAGTACCCAAAATTGGCTCTCCTTGAAAAGCAACTAACTGATATTTTTTTGATAGAAAAAGAAAAAATACAAGATCTATTGATTAGATAAATCTTGTATTTTGAGACATAATCGCTTATTATCTACAAACTTTTATAAATAATACTATAAATTATTTATGAGTAATAAGCAATTATGTCGTTACATATTAACAAGCGAGTTTATCCTCCTTCATAATAAATAAAGGGAGGTTTTATGAAAAGGGAGTATAATTTTCTAAGTATGTAAAATATTAAATAAAAGATTTATTATTAATCAATACAAGAAAAATTTTTTTATGTTCAGAACAATTAGGAGCAAATATTCTCATGCAGACAAAGAAATTAAATTAGAAATAGTTAAATAGCACTATTAACAAGGAGTAACTTATAGGTAACTAAAATAAATATAAAATTATAAATGTATTAAAGCAACCATAAAAATCTTGTGGCAAATATAATAACTAAAGAACTAGTGCTCCAATAAACTATTTACTTAAAAATAAGTAAGTAACTTGAGTTATAAAATGCAATTTTAAAACAGTTATACTAACTGAATGGTAAGTAAATACAAAAATTATTTAGTTATTTGAAAGTTAAAAAAGTAGATTTACTTCATTTCATTATGAAAAAGATTTAATGCAACTAGAAGATCAAATTATTTGCGAGTTTAAAATAAAATTCATACTTTTAAGTATAAAGGGAATCTGGAATATACTAAATAGTATCAGAACCTTATAAGCCAGAAAAAGATAAATATGGTTATCATTGCCTTACTTTTTTATTGAAATGCTGTGAATATAGTGTTAATCAGTATGTCTATAAATCAATGAAGAAATTAAATATATCTTCACTTATTAGAATCAAAACTGAAAAAAACCAGAGATTCAGAACAAAGTTTGTTAAGAATTATAGTTAAAAGACAATAAAAAAATAAAAACAAAAGTAACTAAGAGTTACTGATATTAGTTATATTTTCCCTTGCAAGTTTCACTTGCATATTTGAACATAATTAAAGATGTCTATTCAGACTTTATAACTGGCCTTCAAGTTTCAATGAAAATTGAGACTAAAATATATTAATATCTTTATCAAGATCTGATAACTCAGTAAATAATGTCTCTTTGAAACATTTATTACAAATTAAGCCCGAGAGCCCTCAAACATTAAAAAACTATTTCTATTAAATTAAAAAGAGAAATTGATAAGTACATTGATTACTACAATTACTTAAGATTATCTTTAAAAAAATAAAGAAACACTTTTAAAGACTTATTATAATTCCGAAATAAAAAAAATAGATTCTACCCGCAAAGCTAGTTTCTATTTGCATTATAAATATGTTTTACTAAATTAATGTATCCAATTCAACTTGAATTTTATTTATAATATTTTCTTTGATAATATTAGCAGAATCTATTATATCTTTTTTAATTTTTTCTAAATTACTTGCTGATGTAACTATTAAGTCAGAATTTTTAATTATTGCTGAAACAATTTGAGAGAATTTTTGATCCCTTCATTCTATAAAATTTGTCATTTTTTCTCTAAATTCAGAATTTTCTGAGTTTAAAGAAAGAGTATGTTCTTTAATTATTAAAATTCTCAAAATATGTGCTACAAATGAGAAACTTGTATAATCCGTAACAAAAATATTTTTTCCTGGAATTTTTTCAAAAGGAACATCTAAAAATTTTGTTCTAAAAGAATTAGCAACTAAAACACCGTATTTTGCAGACTTAGAAATTATATCCTCTTCAAATTTTGAAATTCATTTATCATCTCAATTTTCACCAGCTTTAACTTCATAAATAATTTGACCTATATGTTTTTCACTTTCAAATATTTCTTGTTTAAAGTCTGCACGCTTATTTCCTGAAGTTATTTTTACAATATTATCATTTAAAAATATTTCCTTAATTGCTGATTTAAATTCTTTTTCAAAATTTTCACCCATAGTTTTAGGAGGAATAATTCTAAATTTACTATTTTCAATTTCTAATTTCTTTAAATCTTCTCGCAATTTATCAATAACTTTTTTATGCTCATCTTCAATATTCTTAATTTCTCCAATTTTTTTATCAGAAAATTCCTTTTCTTTTTCTAAAATTTTATTTTTTAGATCTCCTTCATTAATTTTAATTTTTGTTTCAAAATCTTTTAATTTATCTTTTAAAGTATCAATTTCTTCTTGTTTTTGTTTTGTTATTTCCAACTCTTTGTCTTTAATAAGGAACTTTGTTTTTTTATCAAAAGTCTCTTTTTCAATTTCTAATTTCTTTAAGTCCTCTTGTAATTTATCAATAACCTTTTTATGCTCATCTTCAATTTTCTTAATTTCTCCAATTTTTTTATCTGAAATCTCTTTCTCTTTTTCTAAAATTTTATTTTTTAGATCTCCTTCATTAGTTTTAATTTTTGTTTCAAAATCTTTTAATTCATCTTTTAATTTATCAATTTCTTCTTGTTTTTGTTTTGTTACTTCCAACTCTTTGTCTTTAATAAGTAACTTTGTTTTTTTATCAAAAGTCTCTTTTTCAATTTCTAATTTCTTTAAGTCCTCTTGTAATTTATCAATAACCTTTTTATGCTCATCTTCAATTTTCTTAATTTCTCCAATTTTCTTATCAGAAATCTCTTTTTCCTTTTCTAAAATTAATCTTCTAGAATTTTCATTAAATTCGCCTATTAATTCTTTCTTAAGTTTATTTTTAAATTCCTCTTCTTCACTTTTAAAATATTTTTGAAGTTCAAGAATAGAATGCTCATCTGATGCAAAATCCTCTTTTGTTATACTTTTTTTACAATGTGGACAAATTATTTTAAATTCCATTTTTTTACCATTCCTTTTATATTAATAATTATACATTTTATAATGTCTTTTCCCTATGTATTATACAATATTAATAACTATTTTTATGAGTGTACTGTTCCTTTTTTTCGGACACCTATATTTTATAACTAACTCTATTAGTATTATAAAAATATTGATACATTTTCAAATTATAAATATATTCATTTACAACATTGTATTTATAACCTTCCTTGATTGCTTCTCTTTTAAGACTGCTTCAAAAACCTTCAATATATCCATTGTTCGTTGATCTGCCTATTTTAGACATACTTAAACCAAAATCAAATCACATTGTAGCTAAAGGATATTGATAAGATTTAAGTTCTGAACCATTATCAGAGTGAATAATTGAGTTTGGTTTAAATGTTCCAAACTCATTAACCATATTAAAAAATGACTCTAATACTAACTTCATACCCTTAATATTTTTAGTTACCAAACCATAAACTTTTTTAGTGTTTACATGATAAAAAGCGCAAGTATATAGTTTGCATCCTGCTATTATTTTCTCTGTAATATCTACAGAAAAAATATCTCAATAATTTTTCAAATCCGTTTGATATTTAAATAATCTAGGAAACTTACCAATTTTTTCTAGAGTAACTGATTTATTCTTTTGTATTTTATAGTTATTATGTTTTAACTTTAGAAACTTTATTATTCACAGAACTTTTTTATGACTACAATTTAAATTTAAATACTTCAATAATCTTCTAGATCCATAGATTTTAACTTCATTTTTATAAATATCATTAACTCTCAAAACCAAATCTCAATTAATAACCTTAATTTTTGGTTTACCTTTTGATATTCAATCATAGTAAGTACTTTTTGCTAGATCAATTAGTCTACAAAGTCTTCTAATTGCAATATTTGGGTATTTAATTGTAAAGTTATAAACTACTTTTGATTTAAATGTGTTTAACTCTCACTTATTTACTTCTTTCTATCAATCATTTCTCTTAATTCTTTAAACATTTCATCTCTTAATTTTAAATCATCACTTTCTCTTTTTCATTTTTTAAGCTCTTTTTTCAAATTTATAATCTCCTCATTATTTGCTTTAAAGGACTTTTTGAAGCCACTTCTTCCATTTTCATCATAAGTTTTTATTCAGTTTTTCAATCTTGATTTATCAATTCCTACTGCTTTTGAATATTGTGATAATAACAAATTGGATTTATAAAAATTTAATACTAATTCAATTTTTTGATCGATTGAATACTTAGTCAAAATAAAACCTCTCTTCGTTCACAAATATTTTATATCAATATATAAAATATTTTTAAAATGTGTCCGAAAAAAGGTTACACTACAATTGTTCTAAACTCTTTTAATTTGTATCAACTAAATACTATTCCTTTATCTGTATTCCAACTGCTTTAAACTCTTTTCTTAAATGGTCTTTAATCTCAGAAACTTTTTCGCTATAAGCTTTATATAAAATTCCGTGAATATCAGAAGGTTCTTCAATATCACTTTTTCTAACCACCATTACATTTTTTCTTCCTAATGTTCCTAATAAAATTCCCAACTCTAAAATAACATTTTGCCTTGCTCTTGGGCGTCTGCTTTCAGGACCATCTTTTTTAGAATTTCCTTCATCATCAGGAGTTAATAATACTATGCCATAATCACAAGACTCTAAATCTCTTATTAAAGTTTCAATAATTGTTCCCCCTGAACTTGGCTGATCCATTGTTGCAATTGGTTTTAAATCTCATTTTAATAAAATATTTTCCAATTGTTCCTTAGCATCTAAATCGTGTCCATGTACTATATATATATTATGGCTTAAAGTTTTAAAATTTTCATTCTCTGCTCCATTAATAAAATTTTCTAAATCAACAGAAAATTGCTCATTTTTAGTTCCTTGTATATATAAGGTTCCACTTTTTTTATATCAATTTACTATAGTTCCTGAATTATTTTCAGCGCAAAGATCAATAGTGCCTTTATTAAGGGTAATCTTCATTCCTTTACTTTCAAAAAAATTTAATAATTGTTTTTCTTCACCTTTATATTTCATAATAATATTCCTTTTTTATTTATCATTATTTATATTTTACTATATTATCTTTCTCCTTAGGAATTTAATCTCTCTTTTTATGAAGTTCTTTTATGAGTAATAAGCGATTATGTCCCTACATATTAACAAGAGACTTTGCCCTCCTTTATAATCAATAAATCGATCCTTTATGAAAGGACTACTATTAATTACCATGAAACAAGAACAACTAAGATTAATTAAGAAATTATCTTTAAGAAAAGACTCTATTAAAAATACAGCCTTTAAATTAGGTTATAGTGTTAGACACACAAGAATAAAACTTAAAGAATATCAAGAAATTGGAGCAAAAGCTTTTATTCATAAAAATACCAATAAAATACCTATAAATAAAATTCAGCAATTCTTTAAATATTTATTTCAAACAAAATATTATAACTTTATATTAAAAACTAACTTGAAAAAAGAAAATAAGTTAATCTGTAATTAGGCACATATTAATAGAAGAAAATATTTTAATTGATACTCTTAACAGAAAAACAAAAAAAGATATTTGTAAAAATTTTAAAGGAAACCAACCAAGAAAATTTAGCAGGCAAGTATTTTTTAAAGTCAATTATAAATAGCAAACCCCATCCTACGCAAAAGAAAATTGTAAAATTTGGAGAAATTTATGAATCTGATACTTCAAATCACCAATGAATTAAAAACTTAAAATGTCATTTACATATTGTAATTGATAAAGCTAGTAAAAGGATTTTGTTAGGTTATTTCAGCGAACAAGAAACTACTGAAAGTTATTATAATATCTATAAAAAAGCCTTTAAACATTATGATTTAACAAAATTAAATGTTAGTGATAATCGAAATGTTTTTAGTAGTAAAAATAAGCGTGACCTTTTTGGTGATAGTGTTTCAAATACACAATTGCAATTTATTTTTTACTCTTTAGAAGTAAATTCAAAAACAACATCAATCCCTCAAGAAAAAGCATTAGTTGAAAGAACTTTTGGAACATTACAAAAGAGGAAGACCTCAAATAATTAGACTCCTAGATTTAAAAAATATTAAGCAGTTAAATAATTATTTACCCCATCCTATTCAGGAATACAATCAAGATTTCTCAATACCTTTAGAGCAGTTAGAATCAGTAACTAGAAAATTTGATCAAGATGAAGACATTGTTTTCTCTTATCTAAGTGAAAGAATTATTGATAATGGTCATAGTATTAGTTTTAAAAAAGCTAAGTAATTTATATGTAAGGGCTATACTCCAATTTACTTTAAACCAAAGTTAAAAGTAATGATTATGGAAACAATAAATAAAAACACTATGCATTAATTTGAAATGACATTTACAATCTTATTCAAGTTAAAGATGAACATTTCATGAAAGTATGAAAACACTATCAAATGAAGAATTTGAAACTACTAAAATATCCAAAATTAACTCTCCCTGGAAAGCAATTAACTGATATGTTTTTGATAGAAAAGGAAAAATACAAGATCTATTTATTTAATAAATCTTCTATTTTGGGAAATAATCGCTTATTATCTAAAAAAATATGTCCAAGAAAAGGTTAAACTACATTTCTTTTAATATATGCTTTAAGTAATAATAATTTTTTATAGACATTAGTTTTGTAAATATCTCATAAAAAATTATTATTTAATCTTTGTTATTTAATTCTAATAATATGAAATTAATATTTTCATTTAAATTTTTTCATTTTATTTCTGCTTCTATATTTTTTTTATTTTCATACAAACAAAAAGCTCACACAGTACCAAAAATTGGAAAACCAATTGTTGCCATCATTATTCCTCAAACATCGCCCTTTCTAGCAATAAATAAGCCTAAAATCAAAAAAACAAAACATAAAATTAACAAAGCAGTAACTATTCCTACAACCATATTTTTTTCCTTTCTAAAATCACAATTAGTAATTATCTATTTACTAATTGTAATTTTACTACATTACTCCCTATAGACTTGTAGGAATACAATATATTTAAAAATAAAATAGACAACCTTTCTATTGAGACTATTAATCTCTTTGGGGGGTGTCTATTCTTTTATTTCAAATAATCTAAATTTATATTTGCAATATTTGTCAAAAGCCTCTTTATTTGTATATTGTAATTCATGCCAAAATTTATTAATTTAGATATTTAAACTTATAACTCTTCACCATTACTTCTAATTACTTGTTCATATCAATAAGAACTTTTTTTTCTAATTCTTTTGGCTTCTTTAATATCCTTTTCATCACGATCAATATAAACTAAACCATATCTTTTTGAAATTCCTTCGTGAACTGAAATTAAATCAAATGCACTTCAACAGTTATAACCAAATATTTGAGAACCTTCATTAATTGCTTCTTTAATTGCTTCAATGTGAGACTTTAAATAAGCAATTCGATAATCATCAATAATTTTTTCATTTTCCAATTTATCATATGCTCCAATCCCATTTTCAGTAATAATTACTGGCAAATTATATCTTTCTTGTAATTCTAGTAAAGTAACTTTTAACCCTTTTGGATCAATTTCTCAACCAAATTGAGTTTTATTTAAATTTTTATTTGATACTGTTTCTCCAAAACCAGGAAAACCAAAAATACGTTCTTGAATAGGTAATTTATAATTGGCAATTTTTTCATTCATTTTTACTGTTGTTGTTGTGTAATAATTAAAAGCAATAAAATCTAGATTAGCTTTTTGAATTATTTCCATATCCCCAGCTTTAATTTCGAACATGGCATTTTGTTCTTCTAAAAGTGCTAATAAAATTCGATTATAATATCCTTTAACAATAATATCAAGATAAAATCAATTTCTTAAAACAGCAACATTTTTGGAAGCAATAACATCTTCTGGTTTACAACTTGCAGGATAAATTGATGAAATATTTGGAGCTGTTCCAATTTTAACTTTAGCAGCAAACCTTTTATGACATTCTTGCATAACAAGTGATTGTGCCACTGTTATATTATGATTCATTTGAAAGACATGTTGTAAAACATTGCAATTTTGTGGTCTTTTAATTCCAACAATTGGTCCTTGAAGTAATAAAACATTTTGTTCATTAATTGTAATTCAATATTTTACACGATCTCCAAAGTTATCAAATAAAATATTTGCGTAATTAACATAAGCATCAATTACTTTTCGATTTCCTCATCCTCCAATTTTTTCAAGC
The DNA here is from genome assembly GCF_964019925.1 of Spiroplasma endosymbiont of Cantharis nigra. NCBI lineage: Bacteria > Bacillati > Mycoplasmatota > Mollicutes > Entomoplasmatales > Spiroplasmataceae > Spiroplasma > Spiroplasma endosymbiont of Cantharis nigra. The sequence goes on along the minus strand of NZ_OZ026470.1, from coordinate 203,396 downwards.
TCATTTGGCATATCAAAGTGAAACATTGTTACTATTGGTTCAATTTTATTTTTTAATAATTCATTAATTAAATTACTGTAAAATTCAATTCCCTTTTGATTAACTTTACCAATACCATTAGGAATTATTCTTGTTCATGAAATTGAAAAACGATAAGACTTAAAACCCATTGCACCCATTAAGGCAACGTCTTCCTTTCAATGATGATAATGATCTGAAGCAATTTTAAAATCTGATGTCTCTTTATTTAGGATTTCCTTCTCGTCTTGAATTGAAAGACCTTTACCATCACTATTATATCCACCTTCAAATTGATAAGCACTTGTTGATGCTCCTCATAAAAAATTTTTATCTATTTTTTTCATTTTTTCTCCTTTTATTTTTTAAATATGTACATTACTTTACTTTTAAAATTTAACTTAATAACTTCTAAATGACTTTCCCTTAATTCCAAATTATTGTAAGTAGAAAATAATGAATTTAAACTATTTACATAATCGTTTTTTAAAAGAACAATATCAGAATTTTTAGACACTTTAGAAACTTCTAATAAATAGTTATCTATTTTTTTATCTATTTTGTTATTCAAATTATTAATCTTAACCTCTTGTTCTTTTAAGTTAACTTTAAGTTCATTTAATTTAATTTCATAATTTCTATTTTTATTATTTTCATTATCCTCCATTTTTTGTCTTAATTTAAGCTGTTCTAAACTTAACTTTTCATATTCAAAATATTCTTTTTTATTATTAATAAGATCATCTATAATAGTTTTTTCTGTTTTACTTAATAATGAATTATATTCCTTTTTAGAAACTATATTATTTGTAACAAAGAATTTTTTAATTGATTTATTTAGTTCTTTTATTTGCTTCAATTCAGTTTTTCTTTCACTATAGAATGTTAAAGTTAAGAGACAAGCAATGATAATTGTTACAATCAAAACAAGTAAATAAAGAACCATTTCTCAAATACCATCTGTAAATCACATTATTTGTAAAAAACCACCACCACCAATTACATCTGCATCTAATTTTAAAATCCCCGATAACATTCCACCAAAGAAAGCAGCAACTGAACCACACACAAATGGTCTTATTTTTGGTAAATTAACTCCATAAATTGTTGGTTCACTAATCCCAAAAATTATTGAGGGCATAGCTCCTGCTGCAGCTTGTTTTAATTTTTGATCTCTGGTTCTTAAAAATACTCCAATACATGCACCAAATTGAGCCAAAATAGCAATTCCAAAACCAGCTGCTAACATTGATGAACCTTGATTCGCCATTATTGGAAATTTAACAGCATTAGCAACAGCAATATGTACTCCTGTTAATACCAAAACTTGTCAAAATCCACAAAATATAGCAACTCCTAAACCAATTGGTAGATCACCAATAGCAATAACACTTTGACCGAGTAGTTGTTCAATTATACCTGTAATTGGACCAATCACAAATAGCGTTGCTACAAAACTTGTAGCAAAGACAATGGCTGGTCTAAAGACAATATCAACTGCACCAGGCATTCACTTTTTAACAAATTTATCAACATAAAATAAGAAAATTCCCCCAGTTATTAAAGGAATAATACTAGATTCATAACCTTTAATATAAATTTTATTACCAAATAATTTAAATAGATAATATCCTTTACCATCATGTTGTCAATTTAAAGCCCCTTCACCAAAGCCAGAACCTAAGAAATGTCTTGTGGTTAAAGCCACTCCTAAATAGATTCCCATTATGGGATCTCCTCCAAGGTACTTAACAGTATTGTAACAAAATACAACTCCAATCATTTCTAAACCAACTTTAGAACCAATAAATAAAAGCATTGAGAATAAGTCTAATTGTGTCTCTGGTAATTCAGCACTTGGAATTTGAACTCAACCAAATTGAGCTAATAAAGCTTGAATTCCTGCAATTATTCCTGTTGCCATTAAAACAGGTAAAGCTGGTATCATGACATTTGAAATAAATTGAGTTATTTTTTTACCAAAAGGCTTTTTTTCAGTTTTAATATCTTTTGATTTTAAAATGAAATCAAATTGATCTTTTGCTTTGTAAGCATCACCACCAATAATAATTTGAAGCTCGTCACCATTTCAATTTATCCCTTTAACCTTAGCAACTTTTTTAAGTTCCTTTTCATTAACTAATTTTTTATCATTAATTTTTATTCTTAATCTTGTCATGCAATTATAATAGGAATTAAAATTATCTTTTCCCCCAATATTTATTAAAATATCATTACTAATATCTTTTCAAGGATTGCTCTTTTCTTTATTTATAATGTTTTGGTTAACTTCTAAGTAACCAATTAATTCTCCTTGTTTAACTTGTTCTTTTGATATTTTTAAATTTAATATTGATTCACCCTTTTGTGAATCAATTACTACTATAATTGCTTTGTTTAATTGCTTTTTTTCTAAAACTGTAAAGTCTACAGATGATAAAATATCATTCTTTTTAACTTTTTGGTTTAATTTCACTGATGTCTTAAACCCTTCACCATTTAAAGTGACTGTGTCAATTCCCATATGAATTAATAGTCTTGAGTCTTCATTCTCAACATAAATAGCATGTTGTGTCTCAAAGATCAAACTAACTTTTGCCTTTTCAAGTGGTGAACAAATAATATTATTTGTAGGTTCAATAAAAAAACCATCACCCAGAGCTTTTTGTGAAAATACACCATCATTTAATTGTTCGATTGGATATATTATCCCATCACAAGGTGCATATAAATTAATTCTCATATCCTTTTTTTCCCTTCTCCTTCATTAATTATTTAATAGTTAAATATAATAATTGCAATAAAAAAAACACTACTTTAAATGAATGCAAAATCATTGAAGTAGTTTAAAATACTAAATATTTATTAAAATAAAATTTAATAAATAATAAATATAAGCAGAACGAGCAGTTTCATAGATTTCGTGCTTTTCAATATTTTGAATAACTATTAAAGAATCAGGTTGCTTAAATTTATATGCTTGACTATTAGAAACAATAACAATTCTTTTACAATTCTTTTCAAATAATCTTTCATAGTAATTCACTAAACTATTATTATCTAATCCAGATACTAAAAAAAATGCAACATCTTCTTCTTTTAACTCATTAACATAATAACCATTAGTTTTTCGATATCTAGAAAAATGCACATTCTTACCTTGTATTTGCATAATATTAAATAAAGATTCAGCATTATTAATTTGATCATAACTACTTAAAATAAATATTCTTTTAGCAGTTTTAAGTAAATTAATAGTTTTTGTTATTTCTAAATTCTGAGCATCAATTGAGCTTAAAGTTTTTTCAAACTCTAAACGATAATTTACAATTGAGTTATCGTCCAATTTAATTGGCTTATCCATATTATATATATCTCGCTCTAATTTTAAACGCGATATTAACTCACGATATCCTGAATAATTCATTTTTTTGGAAAAGTATGTAATTAATGATTCTGAAACAAAACATTTATTTGCAAGTTCTTTTTGACTTAAAAAAATATAATTATCATAACTTTTAATAATTTCTTTTGAAATCACCGTCGATGAATCATTAATATTTGATTGACTTATTTTAATTAATTGTTCTCTAATGCTTTTTATCATTCTTTACCCCTATAATTCTAAATATATTATGAACTTTCAAAATAATTATAACTTCAAATTAACAAAATAAAATTCTATTGTTTTTTTAGTACACTCATATTTTATAAATAACTCCATTATTATAGAAATATTAATAAAAAATACTATATACTTATGAATAATAATCGCTTATGTCCCTACATATTAATAAGCAACTTTGGCCTCCTTTATAATCAATAAATGGAGATTTTATGAAGGAATTATTATTAAATCCCAAGAAATAAGAACGACTAATATTAATTAAGGAACAACTCACAAGTATTCTTATAATAAGGAAAAAACTTCAGATTGGAATTTCCAAAATTCTGTATTATCTAAAAGTGTTTTTAATTTTTGAAGCTTATCTATTTTATTCAATAAATTATTTTCACCAGTTTTTTGAAAAATGTTAGAGTGAAATTTGCTAAATTCTTGCAAAAATATTATTTTTAAAATGTCCATAAGAAAAGCATATAATTCTTTATATGCTTTTCTTATTACAAAAATATTATTATGAGATTTTAAATTTATCTCCTTGAAAATATCTAAAACAAGAAGTAAATACTTATATTTAATTTCAGTCTTTTTTGTGTTACCTTTTCATAAATTTTATCTAAGATATTCTTAGCAATTTTATTATTATTTTGCTTATATTTTGTTCTGAAAAAAACAGTTGTTTATCTCATTTAATTTTCTTTGATTTTAATATTTACTAATTCTGGAATTAGTAAATTGTATTCTAAATCTTTTGAAGCTAAAACCTATTCCCTTATTAATAATTAGTTTTTTAGCAAAAATAAAATTTCTTTTATTTATATTTTAATATCTTCTTTAAAAAAATAGAGAATCTAAAATATTAAACTTTCTAATTGTATATTGGATTGTTTATTAGCATCAATTTCAAAAACTAAATTAAAAATATTATTAGAGTTTGAAGATATCAATGGTAAATCATTAGAACTAAAAAAATCAACAATAGAGTTTTCAATATCAACTGAAAGTAAACTGTTTAATAATTTATTTTCCATAAATTTTGCATAAATTATAATACCCTTTATTTTGTCAATATTATCTTTGCTTTCAAGAAAAGGAATTAAATCTTCACTAAATTTACTTAATAAATAACCAACTTTAGAAATATTTAAATTAATACAAACTAAAAAATCTGTTTCTTTATGCTCAGAAAAAGTATCATACTTAATTTTAAAATTTCTATCTGTATTATTTTTTACCTTAATTTTAAAATTAGCTCCGCCATTATTATCATAAAAATCAAATCCTAGTTTTTTATTAAAATTTTCTATTAATTTGTTTATTTTAATTTTATCATTTTTAAATTTTGATAGGAATATTATTTCTCCAAATTTAAAAAAATAATATTCCTTAATTAATTCTTTTCCATCAAACATTTTTATATAATAATTTAAGATCCATCCAAGATTCATTCTCTTATTTTCAAATATTATGTCTATTGCCCTTAACAAATCTATTGTAAATTCATCTGTTGCATAAAAGTCTTCCTGTACTTCATTATCATTTTCTTTAGCAATTACATTGTACTTTATAACTTCAACAACTTTATCTTCCACTCCATCTACTTTAAAAGGAGTGTCACTAAAATACTCCAAGTTCTTATTCATAGTCAAAGTTCATTCATAGTTTGGCAGATATGTATCTTGAAGACTATTTACATATTGCTCCTTAAATTTTATTATTCTATACTTTAGTGATTTTTCTACTTCTATATCACAAACATCAAAATATTCACTTTTAAACTTTTCTACTGGAATGAGTTTATGCATTTCACTTGATACCTTCTCTTTCAAATTCTCCTGCTAATTTCTCTACAAATGAATTATCTACTTCTATGCCATTGCCAATTGCTTCAAAAAGCATATTTTCAACATTTCTTATACAACTATAAAATTTAGATAGGTCAGATGGCATTAATATCTTAATTATTTCCTTAACTTTATCTCTATATCCAAATCACCTGCACCTTTGTATCATTGTTGATGGGTTAAATCCATCTTCATTAAAATTTGTAATTAGCTCTAAAACTAGATTTGGAAATGTTATACCTCTACTTAGTAAATTACCCCCAATTATAAAGTTAAATTTTTTGGAAAAAGATATCTCATCTTCACTTTTTGAATTATAAATATTTATTGAGTAATTATCACTCAATAAGTCTAATTCTTTAGATAAAATCTCAAGTTCCTTTTTTAAAATCCTATTTATTTTTGAATGTTCAGTCGTAGAAACAGATGTATTAATAAGAATAGAAAAATTTTCTTTTTTTTCAATATATGAATTATAATTTTCTTTAAAAATTTCAATAAGTGAGATTATATTTTTTTTCATTTCCTTATTTTTTACTTCAATTATATATTTACTCTTATTCTGATGAAAAAAATTAAAACCATGATAATTTAGATCATTTTCTAATCCTATAATATAATCAATTTTAATTCCCTCATCTTTTATTTGTCTATTAAAAATAATATTATTGTATGGAGTTGCTGTTACAGCTATGTAGTTTGAATTTTCAACTTTACTTAACAAGTTTTTAATAAGAACAGGAATTTTTCTTTCTTCTTGTTCTTTTTCCATAAAATTATAATTAATACTTGCAATATCTGACTCATCATCAATTATAGCAATTTTGCATTTATTGATAAAAACAGATGTGTTTACTATATTAATTAAATTTTCTAAATTAGTTTTCTCTTTTAATATTGGTATAAAAATTTTTGATTTAAAGTTCCTATTTCCAATATCATCAATAAAAGATACTATGTTTTTATCTGCTAATGTTTTCATTTTAATAAAACCATTATCATTAAAATGAAATTTAAACTCTTCAAATCTATCAGAGTTTTGTTTTTTTAAAATATTAGTTGTTCCACATAATAAAATAACTATATCATATCCCTTATCAAATAACATTGCGGTGGTAAAGATTGAGTTAATAGTTTTACCAGATTGAACTTTTCCAAAAATTAGTAGTCCTTTTTTATTATTAAATATATTATTGATAGCATTATCTATTCTTTTCAAATTAGTTTCAACAATATTTTCAAAATAATTGTTAGAAAAATTATTAGTTCCCTTTAATTTTTCTATTATTCCATTTACTAAATCACTTTTTATATATTCTGGTAATTGTGTACTGTTATTTTTTAATTTTTTTTTAAAAAAATTTAAATCAATTTCCCAAACCTTATTCATATGAATATTCCTTAAATACTAAAAGTTTATTTATAAAATGTTGTGTTTCTTGCTCTGCTCTAGAGTTAGTTTCAAAAGTTTGAAGATTTAAATATAATTCTTCAGCAATTTGTATACTCATCATAAAAGCAGTTTTATAATAAATTTCTTCCAAATTTTTTGATTTATTAAAAAAATGGCAATTCAAATTATAAGTTATTAACAATGAGTTTTCTCCTATAACCCTATCAAAACTATACTTAAAATCAATCATCTTACTCTGTTTATTTGTAAATTCAAATCTAAACTTTAGTGTCTTATTTAGTAAAGTAAAATATTTTTTATCCTTCGATGACTTTTCAGAAATACCAATTTTAACTTCACTTTTTTTTATAAATTTTTCTATGTTATTTGAAACAATTTCCTTTTCACTATTAATAGTTATAGAGTTTATTTTTAAATTTTTTTTAGATTTTGATGAAGATACTCTATTACTTTCTGATCTTTGATGATCAACTATTTCATTACCAATTTGATTTAATAATAATTTGCTTGATATAAAATCAGAGAATGCTTTTGTAATATCTTGAATTACTTCTGAATTAGCAAACTTGCTTTTATCATCAATAGGTTGAAATTCTCTTGATAGAATTTCATTATCTGTATCCAAATTAATTTCAGCTGTTCAATATTTATCAAGAGTTACATAATCTCCAGTTCTATTAAAGCCAATTATTTTCTGACTAATTCTTGAGAAAACACTTGTGCTTGGATTTTTTTTATTATAATTTCCCATATTTATCGCTCTTCCATCTTGCATCAATACAATTCCAGAAAAAATATCTTGTACAGAGAATTCCTCAATGTATTTATTATTTAGAAATGAAAAGCTTACATCTAGCAATTCCGTCTTGCTTTCACCTCTCATAGAGTGATATGGCATTTTAAATTTTCAAGATGCAATACCCTTTTTAAGATCCTCTATAATTTTTTCAATATTTATTCCAAACGTATTTAAATACTCCTCTTGAACATTTGTTCCATAGAAGTCTGAATATTTTTTTTCCAAAGCATCAAAATCAAAATTTGCAAACTGGTTTAAAAAGTCCTCCTTATTAAAAATATAATTCCCAAGCTTTAAATCTTTTTTTGATATAGACAATTTTTGATCTTTAACTGTAGTTCTTATTTCAATATTTAATTTTAAATTCTCATTTCCTTCAATAAACTTATAATATTTCAAGTAAAGAAATAACAAAATATTATTATCTTTATATTTACCATCAATTTTGAATGAATTTTTTAATGGAAAAATTTTATCATTAAAAGTTTTTGCAGATTCAAAATAACTTTTTGAGATTGCAAAAATTGTACCAGTTCCATGCTTAGAAATTTTACTAATTAAATTTCTAAATATTACCAAATTTTGATTATTAATTTCTTGAATTTCCATACATTTTTCAATAGAAAAACTATCATTTTCTTTTGATATAATTTCATCAATATCCAAATATGTTCCACTTTCAGATAATAATGTTTTTGTATATAACTCTATTTTTTTCCCTAATCAAAATCCTCCCCTTTTAAAACCGACATGCTTTCTATTAAAACCTATATTATCAAGTTGATCATATTTATTAAAAAGAATTCATTTATTTTTAATATCTTTTGATTCAATTCCAGGACCGTTATCCATAAAAAATATTTTTTCTGCTTCATAATCCACTATCATTTCAAAGTGTAATTCCTTAAGATTTGCAATTTGACATGCAGAAATTGAATTATCAATAAATTCTCCAATAGTTGTTATTAGAAAATAATTATCAGTTGTAAATGTTTTTAAAAGTCCAGCTAAATTTAATCCACCACTTCTGTCCATTTTTTATTCCTCCTCAGGGTATGGATATTGTTCCAAAAAATGCTCAATTATTTTATTTGATCTATTTTCAAATAAATTCTTATCAATTTTAACAATATCTTCATATTTCATTGAATTTTTTAAATAATTTAAAGTAAGTAAAGGAATATTATTTTCATATTTTTGACCCTTTTTGGGCTTCTCATCAAATACAAAAAAACTTCCAATCATTCTTTCTATTTTTATAACTTGCTCTGGTTCAACTAGACCCAAATCCTTCTTTTCAGAACTAGATATAATTTTATTTTTAATAATTCCATTAGTTAAAGATTTAAATAATAGAAAGTCTTCATAAAGTTCATCAGATTTATTATTATAATTAAAATTACTTTTGTCTAAATAATATTTTGATATTAATTCTTTTGTTAAGCTCAAATCAGAGAAATCATATAATTTATTTTGTTTTAAAATTTCATAATTATTTTCAGCATTTTGATTCTCACTATTTGAAGTAAATAGTTCTTTTTTTAAAATACTTTCATAATTTATACATGATCTATAAACATCCTCATTATCTCTCAACTTTTTAACAATTAAAGGAAATTTTCGTTGAATATCCTTTGTTCCTGAAGATGGTAATAATACAATTCTTCTTATATAAAAATTTGCTATCAAATTTGTATATCTTTCAAGTTCCTCATTTGAAATTGACTCCATTAGCATCTTTTTTACTAAATAAATTTGCAGATATCCTGTAATATTAAACGAGTTGAATGATTTTAAATTTATTGTATCTCTTTCAAATTTCTTTGAAAAAATACCCTCAAATTTTCCCTTTAATATAATTAAATATGAAGTTACATATAAGTGAATATCAAAAATTAAATTATCATAATTATTTTTAAATTTTTCATAAGAATATTTTTTAAATAAATCATAAATTTCTCTATAATTATTTTGCATTTTCTCTCCATCTTTTTGTGAATTTACTGAAGGTTGTTTACCAGATCATATTGTTACTAATTTAATTAAAAAATCATCCATTTTTTCACCTAATAATTTAGATCAGATATCTCATTTTTCAGTTTTTATTAAATGTTGAGTAACGGGATCTTTATAACCCATTAATATAAAATTTCTCACTAGATCAGTTAAAGATAACGCTTTTCCAGTTGAGTTAATTGATTCAAAAGTTAATTGGTCCATTTTTGAATCAGCAATTTTTATAAATGCTATAGATAATTTATTAAATAGATTGAGAAAATTGAGCTCATCGATAGAACTAATATTTTTTTGAAAATAATTTATGAAAAATATGTATGCTTTTGCAATTTTATTATTAGCTAACTCATTTATTTCATTATTGAATAACTGAGATAAAAAAATTTTATCATCATCTAATGATTCCAATTTAATTTTATTATTAATAAATCTTATTTTATTATCTAAATTAAATAAATTATTTTCATCTCATAATAAACTATTATGCTTTTTATAAAAATTTGAAAAAGCTACTGTATATATAAACATTGTAGTAAGCCTTTGTTGACCATCTAATACAATTAATTTACTTGGTCTTTCAGAAAATATAATGCTTCCAATAAAATATTCGTCAATATCTTTTTTTCTAATAATTTCTAATGCCTCAATAAATTGTTCAAGTTGAACTAAGCCTCATCTATATTGTCTTTGAAAAGTCGGTATTACAAATTGCGAATTAGACAATAATAAATGAAGTGCAGATAATTTTTTAATTTCCATTGATATTTTCCTTTTATAACTGATTTAATTATAACACTATATATTTTTTATTTTTTTATATGAATAAAAAAAGTTATGTTAAATATGAGTAATAATCTGTTATTTCCCTATATATTAACAAGCAAATTTATCCTTCTTTATGGTTAATAAATTGAGGTTTTATGAAAGAATTACTATTAAATGAGATGAAACAAAAACAACTAAGATTAATTAAGGAACTATCTTTAAGAAAGAATCTCTTAAAAATATAACCTATAAATTAGGTTATAGTTTTAGACACACATGACAAAAACTTAAAAAATATCAAAAGCTTGAAAATAAGTTTTTTATTCGTAAAATAACAATTAAATTTAGCACTCTTTAAACATGCAATAATAAAATTATTTCAAACTAAATATTATGACTTTAGTATTAAAAATTATTAAGAATTAAACTGAGAAAGTAAAATAAGTTACTCTGCAGTCAGACAAATATTAATAGAAGAAATATCTTAATTTAGGCTTTTAACAGAAAAACAAAAAAAGATATTGGTAAAAATTTAAAGGACAAAACCAAGAAAATTTAACAAGCGAGTATCTTTTAAATTCAATTATAACAAGCAAACCTCATCCTAGGCAAAAAAAAATTAGAAAATTTGAAGAAATCTATGAAACTGATCTTCAAATCATCAGTGAATTAAAAACTTAAAATGTCATTTACATATTGTAATTGATAAATCTAGTAAAAGGACTTTGGGAGGTTATTTCAAGGAGCAAAAAACTACTAAGAGTTATTATAATATTTATAAAAAAACCTTTAAACATTATGGCTTACCAAAATTAAATGTTAGTGATAATCGAAACGTTTTTAGTAGTAAAAATAATTGAGACCATTTTGGGGATAATGTTTCAATGCACAATTGCCATTTACTTTCCACTTTCTTGAAGTAAGTACAAAAATAACTTCTATACCTCAGAAAAAGCTTTAGCTGAGAAATTTTTTGGAACATTACAAAGAAGAAGGCCTCAAATAATTAGACTCTTAGATTTGAAAAATCTTAAACAATTAAATAATTATTTACTCCATCTTATTTAGGAATACAATAAAGATTTCTCAATACCTTTAGATAATTAGAATCAGTAACTAGAAAATTTGTTAAAGAGGAGGATATTGTTTTCTCTTATCGAAGTGAAAGAATTATTGATAATGGCCACAGTATTAGTTTTACAAAAGATAAGTGATTTATATTTGAAGGTTTTACTCCAATTACTTTAAACCAAAGTTAAAAGTAATGATTATTGAAACTAGTAATAAAGAAATTATGAGTTAATTAGAAATGACATCTACAATTTTATTCAAGTGGGAGATAATTGCTCACATATAAGTATAAAAACATTATCTAATGAGAAATTTGAAATTACTAAAATACCCAAAATTGAGTCTCTTTGAAAAGCAACAAACTGATTTTTTTTGATAGAAAAGAGAAAACACAAGATCTACTTATTAGATAAAACTTGTATTTTGAGACATAATGGCTTATTATCCACACATTTTTTTAAAAATTGATTTTATATAAAGTGGGAATTAAATTTTTTTTATTAAAATCTGGATATTTAAATTTTATTATTTTAACCTGTCTATGACTCTCATTTACATAGTAAATTATTGATTTTGCACTTTCAAAAAGTTCTCATTCTCTTTGACTTATGTAAATGGTTTTATTTTTAACATTCTTAGATGATTTTACCTCTATTCTTTTTATTTTTCCATCAGGAAAATAACTTAAAACATCAAAACCGTCACCATCTGTATCAAGTTTTCTTACCATTTTCGCGAGATCTAATCTATTTTCATTTATAAGACTTTTTTTTTCAAAAAAAACAACATGATCTTCAGCTTTATCTCCATTTAGGACTTTATTATTTAAAATTTCTTTATGCTTTAATCTATTAATTCCATTATAGTTTGCTTTTTTTGTATTTTCCATATCAAACTCCTTTAAATTTAGTAAGATATCTTTTGATTCAAAAAAACTATAAGAGTAATATTTATCAATTACATCAAACACATCGTTATAATCCTTTTTAGATTCCTTTGAAAAAATATCGATATAGTTATCGGGAGTTGCAAATTTAAACTTTCAATCTTTCTTAATAAAATCAAAGAAATTTTTTACTTTTAAAAAATAATTATTAAATTCTTCAAAATTAGATTTTTCAATATTTAGAAATATAGAAATTGGTGAACTTTTTGAATAACTCGCCCCTCTATCTCATTTATTTTCTTCAAATGACTTTGGATAAGAATTTTTTCAATTTAAATCTTTAAAGCTATTATTTAAATAATTACTCAATACTTCTCTATTTTTTATAAGCAGCTGCTTACCTTCTTTATTTTTTGTAAGTTTTTCTGTTTTTTGGCAAATATTTATTGTTAGTCCATCTTCTATTGGATAAAAAATTATAGTCATAAATAAGTCATTTGTTTCATCTATTCCAATTCATGGAGTGAAAGTAATATTCCCTTGGCCTATTGATAAATTTATTTTATTTTTATCTAAATTAAAAAACAGCATTATTTCCTCTGCAATGGATTTCAGTATTTTTTTTACTTCAAGAGTTTTTTGGTCATTTACTTTTAATAACGGCTTTAAACCAGAAATGCTTTTAAACTCCTTATTAAATTTTAAAATTTTTTCTCAAATCATATTGTTATACTCCTATATTATTTTTTTAATCTTTTATTTTTAATATATCCATTTCAAAATTTCTCAATTTTTTGATATACTTTATCTTTTTCATTCTTAGCAAAAACTAATGTGGGGATTTCTTTTTCCCCTATTAATTTTCTATTTTGATTTATATGTTTAAATAAATCATTAAAAAAATTCAGAAGATGCTTATTAAAAAAATTTAAGCTCATTTTAATTAAATTATTATTAGCAATGAAATTTGATGTATCATGTACTCTATTAATAGGCTTTAAATATTTTTCAATACTATCATAATCACCAAGCAGCGTATATGAATTATCCTCATATTTTAGTACTCATCCAGCTCCTGCTTCAAATAGAGTAACCTGACTTTTATGTTTAGTCTCATCGGTTATTCCTAAAAAATTTTCAGTAACTAAATATAAAATATAAGTTTTTTTATCTTTTAAAATTTCTCTCATATCATCATAAATATTAGTTTTTGGTTTATATTCACTGATTCCTTCATCGGATGTATAATATAATTCCTCTCTTTTTAAACCAAAGTATATTAACATATCCCTTAAAAAATCTCCAAATCACTTATCTTGACTAGAATGTGAAATAAATATTTTAGATTCCTTTTTTAAAATATCTCCTATTAAATCTCTATTTAAAACATCAGATACTATTTTTTTTGTTACATCACTTTCAATATGACTAGAAACATTGGTTATTATGTTATTTTTTATATTGCTAACAATTTTATCTTTCTTTATTTTATTTTCTTTTTCTATTTTTTGAACTGAGTTAATTCTAAATTTAACTAAATCACTAATAATGTATTTAACTAAATCGTATAATCTAACAAATCTCGGGTCTTCCTTATTTAAATCCTGTCTATTAGTAGTTGTTATATCTATATAATTAGAATCATCTAAAAGATCAAACTCTATTTCACCTTCAATATATTTCTCAAATACCTGATTCTTAGGTTTGTAGTCCAATATATTTTCATAAGCTAGTTTTTTATTAATATATAATCTAATTTTGTTTTCAAAAGGTTGACATTTTTTTTCATTTCAAGCCTTTTTATTTATGGAGTCAACAATTCCAATTCAACCTTTAATTTTAATATTATCTGCTTTAATATCCTGATAACCATCTGATTCATCAAGTTCAACATTTTTAATATCTTCATTCATAATTTTTACAAAATTTGAGTCATCATTTAAATTTATTGATTCTTTTTTCAGAGTCACTTTTTGAGAAACTAAGTCATCTGTAATTATCTCTTTGTCAAGTTTAATTTCTTCTGCCTTTAAGGAAAATTCTTGCTCGTTAAATTTTGTAATTTGGCTATTAAATTTCTCATTAATATTTATATAGTTAACTTTAATAAGCCTTTCAAAATCAATTGTCTTCTCTAATTTCAAGCATTCACTTTTTTTTGGATCAAAATGTTCTAAACAAAACATTAAATTAATTTCTTTAAGTCCTTCTAATGTAAACATTTTAGTTAAGCTATTTTTTAATTCTTTTACTTTATCGACGTCAAATTTATTGAAATCCACATTTCTCATAAATATTTCTGTTCCTGATTTAAAATTAAGATCTGATTCAATTTTAAATTTGTATTTATTGTTATCAATATTATTTAATGTAGGTTCTTCCTCAATATTATTCTGTTTATTTTTTTCATAAATAAACTCTCAAGTGCTTAATTTAGAATCCTTTTCAGTTTTTGAAGTTAATATAAAATTATCGCTTAGATAAAGTGCAGCTAATTTTCCAACTCCTTTTCTCCCCATAGTTTTTTTATCTCTATATAAGTCATTTTTTCTTTTCTTGAAACCTATTTTTACATAATTTTCTAAAATAAAATTTTCGCTCATACCAAATCCATCATCGACAATTCTTATTTCCCCTTTTAAATTTTTATTCTTTTTAATAAAAATATAAATATTTTTTGAATCAGCATCTATTGAATTAGCTACAAGCTCACTAATTGCATTTATATAGTTTGAATATTGCATTCTGCCTATTTCTTTAAGCATTGGATAATTAATTCCATACTTAGCTTTTTTAGTTATCATTTATTAATACCTCTATAATTCTTTTAGTCATTAATGGTGGTATAGATCCACTCACCAATTATTTTTCTTACAAAATTTTCACTATACAATTAGAATTTTTTCAATTATCTGGTATATTTATAATCTCATTATTTCCAAAAAGTTATAGATATAAATATGATATAGATTTGATAATTAACATGATATTATATCTATAATTTTTTGGAGTTTGTTTTCATAAAATATTTTTACTTTTAAAAAGGTTCGATATTTTCTAAAAAATATAGTCGAATTAATATCAAGAATTTTTTCAATTACATACAGGAATAATTCATTTCTTTTATCTCTTAATTTTATTTTACGGCAGTTAACTTACACTAATAGGGTAGATTTGCCTTTAATAAATCAAGATAATATTTTTTACTTTTATTTATAAATTTATTATAATTTTTTTTATTAGTAATATCTACAATAATAACCTCACTATTTTTATAAAACTTAGATCTATTTTCAAATAATTCTTGTCCTAAAAAAAACACCCTCTCCAATATAATTTAAAAAGTTTTGAACCCCGATTCTACAAAATAAAGATACTTATTTCATGTTTTTTACCTATTTCATACACTATTTGTATTTTTTTAAAATACATAATTCTTTACCTATTAATATAAAATTACCATTCTTATTTTGGTACTTTTGGTGGAATTAAAAGTATTAACCTCACTCCAAATTCTAAAGCTTTTCTGTTTTCTATTAAATTAGGTTGAAAAAAATATTTTTTAATCTTTTTTTCTTTAATTTCAGTAATTAGAAATTATTTTTAGTTTTTATTCTTTAAAATATTTTACTTTAGAACGTATAAATATTTTATAATAAAAAAACAAATTTATCTACATTTGATAACATTCTAATAAAGTTTAATATGAGTAATAAGCGATTATGTCCCTACATATTAACAAGCGACTTTGTCCTCCTTTATAATCAATAAATGGATGTTTTATGAAAGGACTAAAAAAAGTGAATTATTTGTAACTAATGTTACATACTTACCTTATAGTTATAATAAGTTTGAATACTAAAGTATTATGAAATATTTAATACTGGATTTATATTTGGATATGTATATCTATTAGAAAAAACAAGGAGATTTCTATATTTTTAAGAGAATAATGGTAAATTATAAGAAACACCATGAAAACATGGTGTTCTAAATATAATAAAAGATCTATTCTATAGTTGACATAATATGATTACTAATAAAAAAACGTTTTTTCAAATCATATAAACTCATTACTATTAATTTTATTACTTTCTTCCTAAATATGAATTATTTAAGTAGATATCTTGTATATCTTCCATGAGATATAAATTTTCTTTAAAAAAACTATTTTCAAATTTCTTAATTTTTTCTAGCATCATATATTTGTTGATATTTTCAGAATAGTGCATACTTTTGTGACAATTAGGACAAAGGCTTATCATATTTTCTAGTAGATCAAGTTTTATTTTATAAATTGGTGTAAGAGATATCGGAATTATATGATGAGCCTCTAAGTACATATTTCCATCTTCTGTAAAAAATGAAAAATGCTCTTTTGAAAAAAAACACTTGTAGTTATCTCTCTCATAAACTTGTTTTACAAGCTTTATATCTCTTTTAATTTTTGAATAATTATAGTAATTTAATTTGTCTATATATGTATTTTTAATATAAGAATCAAAAAAATATAAATCTAAATCATCTTTAAAATCAATATAATTTAATACATAATCTCTAGTATTTTCGCATAATGAATAAAAATTACCATCAAAACTTAAAATTTTTAGGTCAACTAATGAATTAATAACTCATGTTCTGAATTTATCATACTTTTTTTTCTCATTAAATTTATTAGCTAAAATTTCTTCAATATCAGATTTTTTTGTAATATAAGGTATTGAATGATCCATTTCGCTTTTAGAGATAATTTTCTTTTCAAGAAAAATTCTAAAAATGATTCTAAAAGGAAATAAAGATAATTTTACTTCATTTGTTGCAGCATTTGGATAAGAAACTTTCATTAAGGAATATATAAAATTTTCTTTTGCAGTTTCAAAATTCCCCTTTAAATATTCCTCTAAAAATTTTTTACCTTCAAAGGATAACTCTATATACTTTTTATTGTCTCTTTTTACTTCTTTTAAAAAACCATAAAATAAAAGTGGCCTTCAGAAATGTCTTACATTTGAATTATTTTTATCAAAGTTTTTCATATTTTTTATTAAAAAAATCAAAATTTCTTTTTCTAATAATTTGTCCATTTTAATAGATTTCACTTTATTAAAAAATGATAATATATTAATTGTTCTATCTCTAATATAAGTTTTTTTATTTTTTATATCAACAAAATCATAATCAAATATCTTTGAATTTCCTGGTGCTTGTCACTTATCTATTTTTATTTCTTTTTCCATCTGCATAACCTCTAGGCATTTTTTCTAATAATTTTTGTGAGAATTTTGGAGGAAACGATTCTCCTAAAACATTTCTAATCATATTTTCTGAAGCTCATTTGGGAATATTTCAATTATCAGGCAATCCAGTTAATCTCATAAGCTCTAAAATAGTTAAAACTCTTGCGTCTGAATAAGTACCATCTCTTTTCAATCTTCCAGGATGTACATTATTTTGACTTGAAATAGCTCCATTGCACATAGTAATTGTGGGGCTTGGTTTATATCAATCAATTCTTTTATATGTTGTTGAAAACCCCTTTATTCTTGAACCATCTATTTTTATAGGAAAGTAATTTTCATTTTTGTGAGCACTTTTACCTGATGGTGTATTTCTCATTCATTTTATATGATTATCATTATGAATTTTTGCTTTGTGATATTTTATTCCACTATCTTCTCCTGACTCCAAAGATGGTAAATCTCCAATAGCATTTAATACGTTTATTTTAGGGACCTTATTTGGAAAATTTCAAGGCGCATACTTAGAAGCTAAAAAGATACTTCTTTTTCTTGACTGAGGTGTTCCAAAATCTGCTGCATCTAAAATTCCAAAATTTATAAAATACCCCATTTTAATTAAAGAATCATTAATATAATCTTTAATTAAAAGAACTTTGGAATTTACTGTAATGGGAAAATTTGGCATTCCTGCTACATTTTCAATAATTATATTTTTCGGTTGAACTATTTTAATAAATTCAATAACATACTTAACCAATTGATTTCTAATATCTTTTTTGTCCATTTTGCCAGCGATACTCATTCCTTGGCATGGAGGTGTTGCTATTAGAAACTCACAATTATTTTCTTTATAAATATTAATTAATTTATTAAAGACTTTTTTATCTGTTATATCTCCACATACAACATCACATTCAGGATAAATATGCTTATAAAATTCTGCTCTTTTGAGAATTAATTCATTTGCTGCTACAATTTTAATTCCACTATCTTTAAAAAAATATTCGCCAATTCCAACATTAGAAAATAAACTTATTCCCTTCATAGATTAGTAAACCTTTCTTTAAATTACATCAAAAATTCTAATTTTTTTATTAGTAAATTACTTTATATATAATAACTTATTCTAACTAGTTCTACAATTTTATTTTCTTTGTTTTCTGCTTAAAATACTTAAAGAGTTTATAACAAAAAAACAAATTTATCTACATTTGACAACAACCTAATAAAGTTGAATCATCTAAATCCAAAGCAAATTCAAATCTTGTTTGATAGCCAATATCTGCTGTAATTTCAATTACTTTTTTAAATATTGATTCAAAAAAGTCTTGATTAAACATTGCCACACTTCCCCCAAATACTATTATTTCTGGATTAAAAAAGTAAATTGCAGTAGATATTAAACTTATTAATTTTTCCTCAATCATTGAAAAAAATTCATTAACAATTTGATTATCACCTTTTTTGTATAAGTCAAAAGCCTCTTTTGATGAATTAACTTCAACTCCTAATTTAGATAACTGTAAGCAAATATTTTTACCACTTGCTAAAAATTCAATACCACTTCTATTTGAATTTTCACTATTATATATTGGTAAAGCATTAGCTATCTCTAAAGCAGCCCCACTAAAACCTTCAAATATTTCTCCTTGATTAATGAAACCAGCACCTATTCCAGTTGAAAAGGTAAAGTATAAAAGTGAGTGTAAATTCTTTCTTATGCTAAATTGACCTAAAGCAGCTACATTACCATCATTGTTTATTTTGACATTTTCAATTTCAAATAGTTCTTTAAATTCTTGTAAAATACATTTATTATTTCAATCAGGTAAATTATAAGTAACTAAAATTGTTCCTCTTTTTAAGTTTAAGGGCCCAGGACAACAAATACCAATAAAATCAATTGGTTCATTTCAACTATCAACTGTTGCTTTAATTTCATCTAAGTTTTTTTGCATGTTATTGCCATCTGTATCAATAACTTCTTTTTTTATTATTTGATTATTTTCAATTAAAGCAAACCTAATCGATGTTCCACCAATATCTACTGCTAACTTCATACTTTTTTACCTTTTTCTTTCTTTAAACTTTTTTAAAAATAAATGTAATTGTTTTAACATTTAAGTTTCTTTTATTACCATAGTTTATAATAAAAACTCCATCATTAAAACCAATATTTGTTAATATATTACAAAATTCTTCACACCCATATCAAGATAATTTAAACTCTTGGCTTTCTTGTAATTGTTCATTAATATAATAATCAATTTGATTAATGCTATATTGTTCAATTCAATTAATTTCCTTACTTAAATTTTTTACAACTATTGTTTGATCATCAATATAGTGACTATATTCATGATTACTTCCTGCTTTAAACTCAATTGGCAGTATTAAGTCAATAATAATGGTCCCTTGTGGTTTTAAAGAATCATAGAAGTTTTTTAAAACTTTTTTAGCTTTAATTCTTGTTTCAAGCAAATTGAAAGTTGCATTAGGAACTATAATATAATCATAAGTTTCAAGTTCTCTATATTCTTCTAAATCTTGACAAATTAAGTGACCTGTTAAATTCTCTTTTTCTAAATTTTTTTGACAAATATTGATCATTTCTTGTGACTTATCAATACCAACAATATCAACTTTATATTTTAAAAGCGGAATGAACAATCTGCCATTACCTACTCCTGCTTCTAATACCTTTCCCTGAATTGGTAAAAGTTGAGACTTATAAAATTCTAAATCTCCATCAATGCTTGTTCCTGGAGGTTTGGTAAAGTCATATATTAAACTGCTAATTTGTTTATAATGATTTTCCATTTTATACCTCTTATCTCTTTAATTATATTTTAAAATTATTTAATTAAAAGTAATATTTATAATTAAAAGGTGATATAAAGACTAGTTTAAAAAACAGAAAAACTAAAAAGGAGCAATTAAATAAGTTAATATTAAAATCTATTTAAACAATTTATAGTATATTTCTTGTCAATTGGAAATTATACTTACATAATGTTTCAAATTAAATGTGTTCTTAGATTTGAAAAATGTAATAATTTTTTAAAAAAATTAAAAAAATTAAAAAAAATCACACAAAAGTGTTAATACCGATACTTTTTAAAAATAAAAATACAAGAACCATTAACTAGTTCTTGTATTTAGAAACTTAATAATTTAGTATTTAATAATAATTACCAAAAAGTAAATAAAAACCTAATTTATCTAGTACTTAAATTCTCAAATACTGATTTTAGTTTTGGGTTATTAGCAACCTCTTCAACACACTCTAAGTTTTCATTTTTATCAAACTCATACTTTGCAAATTTTAAATCTTTTTCATCTATCATTTACTAACTTCCCCCCTCTTATATATAAAAATATATACTAAATTTTTATATATGCAATAGATAATATATGTTTTTTTATATAGCTGTGTAGTTCTTCATAATCTATTTTTTCTCCAATTGGCTCAAAGTCTATTAATTCCCCAAATTCATCTATAATTTTTTTCTGATAATAATGTGTTGCAGCAATTGTAACAATTTCCTCTCATGAATCTAAATATTCTTTGTTAATATTTCAAGAAAAAAGAAGATAAATATTTCTTGTTTGCAAAAAAGAAATTAAAAATAAAACTGCATTTCTTTTATTTCCATTAGGTAAGTGTTGTGTATCAGCTAATCGAATAAAAATATCAATCCCAAAATCTAGTATGCTATATTCCTTTTTATTTTTTATTTTCTCTAAAAAATTAAAATAAAGAAGCGAATTGACACTTGCAATATGATGCTCATTTGCACATTGATAAAAATGTAAATCCTTAATTTGTATTGTCTCTCGACCAAATCTAGTTGCCAATTTTGGAACATTTTGAACAGATTTTTCCAAAATGTCTTTAATATCCTCAAAAAAAGCCTTTAAATCTTCTTCATTTTCTCAATTCATTTTTGTTATTTTATATTCAACTCTTTTACAATATCCATTTTTATTATATATAATTTCAAAACCCAGATTAGATGAAGGGAAAATGATCTCTTCATTTGAAAGTTGTCTAAATGAGAACGATCTATTCCTACTTGTTTTCTCAAACAATAAATTATATAATTTTATATCTTCTTCGATATTTATTAATTTGATATTTCTAAAAGTTGTTTCCATTTATTACTTCCCCCTCTCTTTTTTAAAATTAAATCTATTACATTTTTAAAAATACTTATTTCTTTTTCTTGTGGATTAATTTTTTACTTTTAGTATTTATAATTAATTGGTTTTAAACTTAAAAATTTTATTAATTTCAGAGGTTTTTTATTACTACAATTTAAATATAAATATTTAAATAATCTTCTATAGGATAAAATTTATTTTGTTAAGCATTTAAATAAAATAAAAACCCTTTTTGTTTACAAAATAAATTAAACTAGATTCACATTTATTTAATTTATTTAATATATTTACCAATTTCACTAACTGAACTAATTTTAGTTTTACCAGCACTTAACGCTAATGGTGTAGCTGATTTTATTACAAATGAGTTTTCAAAACTCTTTAGCATTTCAAAATCATTGTCACCATCACCACTTACAACAATATCATTACTGTCAATTTTATACTTATCTTGTAAGTATTTGATCCCTAAATGTTTAGAAACATCTTCATGCATTATTTCTAATACAAATGGCGCTGTTTTAACTATTTTAATACCTTCTACATTTTTAAATAAGTCAGTTATTAAATCAAAATCTGGAACATGTGCATATAATGAAATATTGTTTAATTTTTCATTTTGTAAAATTTCTTCCATAAAATCTTGAAATCGATCTTCTACATTAAATCAATGTGGAAGTACTAATGTTTCTTTAAATCTTGGAATTACTTCCTCAATCCCAGATATTATATTAGTATTTTTTGTATCTGAAATTTTAATACCACAAAACTTGTGCAGTTTTTTAAGATTTTCTAATATTTGCTTTCTTTCTTTCATTGGAATTGACAGTTCATAAATAGACTCACTATTTTTAAACATTGCAGCTCCATTATTAGTTATTCGATATTCTACATCAAAGCCCTTTTCTTTGATTATTTCATCCAACTCTAAAAAACCCCTACCTGTAGCAATTACAAATTTATTTGATTTTGTTCACTGCTTAACAAAATTCTCATCTTCAAGAGAAATTTTATGATTATTTTCTTTTAACGTAAGAGTTCCATCAAAGTCACTAATTCATCACTTCATCCTTTTATCATTCCTTTCTCTATTATTTTAAGACATTTTAATAAAAAATAAACCATAATTTAACTTTTTTAATGAGTTAGATTCTAGTTTATTTATACAAAATTACTGTCCATAAGTAATAGTTTATTTAAAGTTTTATAACTATCTTCAAAGATAAACTAAAGTATCTGCAGGTTTTTGACAACCACAAGTTCCACAATTTTCTTTTGTTTCTTTGAACTTTATTTTTGCAAATCCATCATTCATTTCACCTTTACTTAATGCTTGTGTTAATAATTCACCTTTTTGTAAAGCTGCTAAAACTGTTTTTCCTTGTTTTAATTGATTATCAATTTCACCAAAATCCCCGTTAGTAACTTCAACTACGTTATTTAAGTCTAATGCCATTTTTTTCACCTCCCTTATTTGTTATAATAACTATTAATAAATAACAATGTAAGTAGGCACTTTAAAGTAACTTACTTTAAAAAGGAGTAATTAAAAATGCAAGTATGTCCTGTTGAATTTAGTTTATCTATTCTAAAAAATAAGTGAACTATTTTTATTATTAGAGAATTATTAACAACTGAAAAAAGATTTAATGAACTAAAGAGAAAAATTAATGGTGTAACTACTAAAGTTTTAACTGAAACTTTAAAGCATTTGGAAAAAATGCAAATAATTAGTCGTGAAGTTGAAGAAACTATTCCAGTAAAAGTTACCTATTCTCTAACTGATTTAGGTCTAAGTTTAAAACCAATATTAGATTCACTTTCTGAATGAGGCGTAAAAAATTTAAGCAATAGTAACTAAAGCATTAAAAAAACCTAAAAATCTTTAGGTTTTTTTAATCATTTTGACTAACCGTGATTTGTGTCAGTTGAACACATTTGACAGTTAGCACAGTTATCATCAAATTCACATTTACAATTACAATCTTTGCAATCTTTTGTACATTCCATGACTAGTCACTTCCTTCCAAATAAATTATAATCTATATCTAGAATAATATTTATTTCTTTATAATATTTAAAAGTAATTGACTAAGTTTTAAACTACCTTTTTGTAAAATATCATTAAATTGTAACTCATTGCTACCATTATCAATATGATCACTTACTAATTTTAAAGCTATTATTGGCATTTTAAATAGATATGCTGCTTGATAAAAACCAAAGCATTCCATATCAAAAATTGCTATAGAATTACTAATTGGAGCAATAATTTCATCCACTTTTTCTTGGGAGTTAATAAAAATATCACTTGAACAAATATCTACTTGTGGAAAAGCTTCAAATAAACTTAAAAGCTCATCATTTGAACAGTAATATTGCTCCATTCCTGGAATTTGACCTAATTTATAGCCAAATCCCCTAGCATCAGCATTACCTAAATATGATTTTTTTACTACAATTGGTTCTAAAGACTTTAATTTTTTAGAAAATGTACCTACTAAACCTGCATTAATAAAGTAATCAATTGTAAATTTTTGATTAATATAAGTAAAGCAACTTGCTGCATTAATTAATCCAATTTTAGATATTGCAATGTAAATATTATCTTTTTGATAAATTTCAAAGTGCTCAACTTCTACTAATTTTGGTGAAAGATGTTCAATTAAACTTTTAGCTTCTTCTTTCATTGCAAACAAAATAGCATAGGTTTTCATTATTTACTCTCCCTAACTCAAAAGTTATAAGCTTCAATTAAATTTCTTCCAATTGAATCTTTAGAATGTTTCTTAACAGCTACTTCATATTGGTTTTTAAGCAATTGCTTAAAACCAGTTAATAAATCAGATTTTACTAAGGCTCTCAAATTATCAACTCCAGGATAATCTCTTTCTGATGAAATCTTATCTGCACAAAAAACTATCATATCAAGCATAGTCATATCTTTTGAGCCTACAGTATGATTGTAGACTGCTTGAATAATTTCTTGATCTTTAAATAACCAATCATTTTTTAAGTGATAAGCTCCGACAAACGAGTGTCATGTTGGTTCTGGTTCTTCTAATAAGGCCTTATTATACTTTAAAAGAGAGGCTTTCATCTCATCTTTACTTCACCTTTTTGCTATATCGTGAAGCGTTCCAGCAATCAAAGCTTTATTTAAGTCATAATTGTTCAATCTAGCTAATTCCATAGCCATTTGACCTACATTAAGTGAATGAAAATACCTCTTTTCATCCATTTTACTTTCAACTCTTTCATATAAATACATTAAATTATTGTTAACATAATCATTAACTTCTTTAATTTGTAAGTTCAAATCAACAAGATTTCTAATTTTTGTTGAACTTAGATAATTATTTTCAAATTCAAAAGTTTCTAAATTATACTTCTTAACAATAATTTGATTAAAGTCTTTTGTTCGTAAAAAGACTTTAAAGTCTATTTCTTCAATTAATTGCTTAAAGTTATCTCATTTTTCAAAGTCATCTAATTGATCTGAACCCATTACAAAGGAAAACTTCATTTTAGGAAATTTTGCTTTGTAATATTTAACTGTATCATATGTAAAACTTGAAGTTTGCTTTGAAATTTCATAAGTTTTAATTTTTACATAATCTAAATTTTGAGTTGCTATTTTCAGCATTTCCAATCTTTGAGTAACACTTGAAGTTGAAAGTTTTTTAAAAGGATTAACATAAGCTGGCATTATTCAAACTTCATCAAAGTTTAAGTTTTTTTTACAGCTCTTGATTATATTTATGTGATCACTGTGAACTGGATCAAAACTTCCCCCAAATAATGCAATTCTTTTCATCTTATTATCCTTTACTAATTAATTCCTTTAGAAATTTACCCACACCATTATTTTCAATTCTATCAATTACTTTTCAAGCCTTCTTTTTAACTTCATCATGGGCATTTCCCACAGCAATTCCAAAGGGCATTTCACTTATCATTTCTAAATCATTGTTGTTATCTCCAATAACAATTATATCTTTTAGATCCACTTTCATTATTTCAGCTCATTTTTTAACACCTGTGGCTTTATTTATCCCCTTTGGCATTGCATCAATTAAAATTCTTGATTGAATAATAGTTGTTGGATAATACAAATTTTTTGACTCTAAATATTCTTTTAGTTTATTAGCAACTTGTGTTTCTTTTTCATAATCAAGTGAATACATTACTCTAATAATTTTATGAACATCATTGTTAATATCTTCAAGTAGTTGATTATAATCTTCATATAAAATAAAGTCAGGTTGGCAATCTTTTGGATAATGACCATAAAGCTTTTTATAGGTTTTTATTCTTTCTGCAATTGATAATGAACAAACACTAGTTGGTGTATATAAAGATACATCTAAATCATTTTCCATAGCATATTTTAATAAATCAATTATAATTTCTTTTTCCATAACTTGTTCATAATAAACTTCTCAAGTTATTGGATCTACAATTACAGCCCCATTAGAACAAATAACTGGCAGTTTAATATTTAATTGCTTGATATAATATTTTATATTTTGTAAAGATCTTCCAGTTACTACAAAAAGCTTATTATTTGATAAACTTTGGTATTCATTGATGTTTTTAGCTGTGCTTTGCAATATTTTAAAGTCACTATTTTGAACAACAGTTCCATCCAAGTCACTTCCAATATAAGGTAATTTCATAATATTATATCCTCCAAACTTATTTTACAACATTGAACAAAAATAATCACATTGTTAGTGTTAAAAATAAGTTACTTTTTATAAATATAACTATTTGTAAAATGTTCCATTGCAGAAATTGAACTGACATAAACATTCACTCCATTTACTTCAACTTTAGGAATAGCATTTAAAATGTCATTGACAAATAAAATTCCCTCTACTTCAACAGTTTTTTCATCACTAAATTTAAGTTCCAATTTTTTTAATTGTTTCTTTATTTTCTTCAATTCCTTTAAAACAAAATTTAAAGGTTCTGAAAATATATTTGCAACATAATTTGAATTTTCAGATAAAGTATCAATTGTTCTTTTTTCATTTAATCAATCAATATTTTCTGGAGGAAAGAAATTTACTAATATAACAAATATTTTGTTTAATCAAGGATCATAAATAATACTGTTAGCAATGCTATTATTTTGTTCTTTATCATCACTTGGCCTAAAAATCAAAAGTTCATTTGCATTAAAAACTTTAATATTATTAAATCTTCTTTCAATTTTCTTTAATTGCTGATTTAGTATCAAAGAATAATCCTTTTTCAACATTAAAAAAAACTTGTTTGAAATATTGCTATCAAAGAAATGATATCTCTTTTGCATATGCTTTGCCATTCATAAAAACTCTGGATAAGTTATCAAAATTTTAGCTTTATTTTGATTTAAAAAAGAAAGTATTGGTTTCTTATAAATTAAACTATAATATTCATCAATATTTTTATTATTAAACTCTCCTGAATTTTTATTAAATACTAAATAATTGCTTGTTAATTCTATCTGCTCAGTTGAGTAATTTATTGAACCAGCATCTGAACTTTCCTGAGCCATATTTGCTTGAATGTCACCAAGAGAATAAAAGTTTCTTTTTAAATACATATTTTTTAGTAAATCTACTAAGTTAAAATATTCTTCAAAATTAAGATTTTCTAAAAAATCTGCACTCTTATAATATTTTTTAATTTGATTATTAATTACATTATCATATGCTTCAAGCGATCATGCTTTAAAGTCATTAATAATATTTTTTCTTATTTCAGCTTCATCAGGATATTCTCCTTGATCAAAGATATATTCATAATTTAAAGGAGCTAAAGCATTTCCTGTTATCTTTGGAAAGAATGACTTTATTTCACTTGCATTATTTTTATATGTAGTTAAATCACAAGAATTTTTAACATGAGTATAAAGTCAAAGATATAAAAAAATATCTTTATATCTTTTCATTGAATAAACATCTTTTTTAATATACTCATCCATTCTTGATAAAATACTTAAATTTTCAATACAATCATCTGTAAAATATAATCCTCAAGCTGTTAGGGTTTCATAAAAACCCTTTAAGCTATTTTTATAATTTTTGAAATTAAAACTACTATCAGAATTATTTTCATCTTGATATAAAAATTCATTTGAGGTACTCAATGTAATATATTCTTGAGAAATTAATCTAGCTGCTAAAAAAATAGCACTAATTACTAATGCCTTTGAGAGCTTTTTTTCTTGTTCTGTTTTATTTTCAACAAAACTATTATCCTTTTTATTAAAAGAGTTATTGACATAAAAATTGAATCTTTCAATAATTTGATTTTCCATCATATTTCTTAAGTTTTTCATATTTTTTTCATATTTTTTTAATACATCAAAGGCATTAGTTAAATCATTATTATTAATATCAAAATATTCAAAAAAATTTAATTTCTCTTCAAAATCAAAAAAACCATTATTACCTGCTATTTTATTAAAATGTTTTCTCATATTTTTCCTCATTAAAACATAATTTTATTATACCTTTTTTTAAGCTATTTTCTACTCCCATATTTAGCTCCTTATAAAAAAAACGTTATTCTAAAATAACATTTTTTGTAATTAAATTTCTCTAGATAAACAAACTTTTTTATATCATTCATAAGATTTTTTTGGAATTCGATTCTGTGTACCCTTTCCAAAACTATCTTGATCAACATAAACTAATCCATAGCGTTTTGTCATTTCGCTTGTCCCATGTGAAATAATATCCATTAAACTTCAAGCAGTATATCCAATACATTCAACACCATCATCTATTGCATTTTGAATTTGCTCTAAATGATTTTTAATATATTCAATTCTATAATCATCATTAATTTTGCCATTCTCAGGTTTTTCATCAAAGCCAATTCCATTTTCTAATATAAATAATGGTTGTTGATATCTGTCATATAATCTATTCATTAAAATTCTTAGACCAATTGGATCAATTTGTCACCCTCATTCATTTGCTTTTAAAAATTTATTTTTTCCAATTTTTGCAAGGTTTCCCTCAGTTACTTCTCCTTCAATTTGATTTACTACTCCACTCATATAATAACTAAATCCTAAAAAGTCACATGTATTTTCTTTAAGTAATTTTTTATCTTCTTGTGTAATTTTTAAATCAATTGATAATTTTTTCAACAAGTTTAATGAGAATTTTGAATACTCTCCTCTATGCATAACATCAAAAAAAGAATATATTTTTAGTTGTTGATCTTTTTCAGTTTTTAATACTAATTGTGGATCACAATTTTCAGCATAACTTAATAGAGTTGCTACCATAGAACCAAATAAGAAATTCTTGTTAATCTTTTTACCAATTTTTATTGTTTTTGCATTAGCAATAAAAATATTGTGTAATGCAATCATTGATAAACCTAAAATATTTGAATCTTCATCATCTAGCAAACCAGCTCCCGCTCAAACACTATAATTTGCTGCATTCACTTCATTAAAGGGAATTCAATATTTAACTTTATCCTTATATCTTTGCATAATTGTTTTTGAGAAATTAGTATAAAAATCAATTAAAATTGGATTTTTTCACCCGCCATATTTATCAACTAAATTATAGGGCATTTCATAATGAGAAATTGTAATAATAGGTTCTATTTTATTTTTTATTAACTCATCTATTAAATCGTCATAAAACTCTAATCCCTTTTGATTTGGTTCTTTCTCATCTCCGTTGGGAAAAATTCTTGTTCAAGCAATTGAAGTTCTAAAACAATCATTTTTCATATCTGCTATTAATTTTATATCTTCTTTATATCTCTCATAGAAATTAACACCAATTTTTTTTGGATATATATAAGTTCCATTATCATTTAAAGCCTCTTTTAATTTTGCCTTTGTCATTTTTCTTTCAGTATTTATATCTTTTCTATCTAAATTAGGGTTATACCTTCTTAGTTCGGCAATCGAAAGTCCTTTTCCATTAACATCAAAAGCACCCTCTGCTTGATTTGCTGATATAGAACACCCCAACATTAAATCTTTACTAATTTTTTTCATTTTCTGCTCCTTTTAATAAGTTAATATTTTTTTTATAATCTAATTTCAACTCTTTAATTTTTATATGATTTTCTTTTTTATTTTCATTTTCTTTTAAATAAGTCTTTAATTCAGTTTTATAATCTTGTCTTAGTTTTATAATTTCACTATTAACTTTATAAAAGTCAAAGTCATATTCTTCTTTGAATATTTTTAAAGTTCTTTTATTAAAGAATTTTATTTTTGAAAGTAATAAAGTACTAAAGAAACTAACAAGAATTGTTGTTAGCATACTAAGAGCTCCTCATAAACCACTGCCCCCAACTCATGTACTTAACTCAATCTCTTGGGGAGGTCCTGAAATAAATCCTATTACTCCTAAGAAACCAAAGGGAGCTGTTGATGTTCATACTCCCGAAGCAGTATATAATAAACATCCAAAATATGTCCCGATTACTGCACCTAACATGGGGAAAATATATTTTAGCCCTATTGAGTATATGCAAGGTTCAGTTACTCCTGCAATAAATCCAGAAGTAGCATTTGTTCAAGCTATTTGTTTTACTTTACTATTATTTTTATATCTTAACCCAAAGGCAAAAGTGGCTACTGCTGTAGAGACATTTGAAAGAATTAATAAACCTAGTATTAAACTACCTTTAAATTGCGCAATATCTTGCATAATTATTGGTGTAATAGTTCTATGAATTCCAAATATAACCATTGGAGAATATAGAGCCCCAATAATTGGAGTAAATATATATTTTGTAATATTATTTGTCATTAAGTATTTAAATGCAATTGATAAATAACTTGTAAATAATAAACCAATTGGAGCAATAATTAAAATAGAAATTAAAGCTGTAGTAATTATTACTATTAAGGGTTCAATCAACATTCTAAAATTTCCAAAATTAGCTTTTGCTAATAGTTTTTGTATACTTACACCCATAAAAGCAACAAGTACCATGGGAATAACTAAACCTTCAAAAGAAATTTTTCATGGATAAACAACATCTCCAAAAATGCTTCATCCAGGCATTTGACCTAATATAGTTTGACCGTTTTCAACTTTAAGATCACTTAAAGCAGTAAGTTTAGGGTTACATAAGATAACAGCAATAACAATACCATAGATTTCATTACCACCCATCACTTTAAATGTTGATCACGCTACCCCTATAACTATGAAATATGTAAAACCTCTCGAAATAGTTTCTGTAAATTCATTTAAATCTTGCAGTCATTTCTCATCACTTGTATTAGATGCCAAAAATATGGGCATACGTAACATTTCTCAAAATCCAATTGCAACCAATACAATTAATAAAGGGGCAAATACTTGTGATATAAATGTTAAAAATGATTTTTTAGGTTTCTTAACTTCTAACTTAGAAGTATCTTTTTTTGATAAATCAGTTGTTATTGCATTTTGCTCACAAAATAATTTATAAAGTTTATTAACACTTGTTCCAATAATAATTTGAAACTCTCCTGAAGAAAGTATTACTCCCTGTACAAATTTTAGTTTTTTAATAGCTTGGGTATCAAAAAGCTTATCATCTTTTAAGACAAAACGAAGTCTAGTCATACAATGATATACTTTTTCTATGTTTTCAACACCACCTATTAAAAAGGTTATTTCTTTAATATCTTCTTTTTTATAATCCATAAAAACCTCCATACATATTTTTGCAAATTATATGTGTATATGAAAGTTAAATGAATTAGTTTGTAAAGAGCAAACTAGTTTATTAGGCTCATTTGATAATCTAAATATTTTCAAAGATATATTAATTGAAAATTTCTATCAATATAGTTTCTATTAAAATGTTCATTATCAAAAAAAATTGCTTTAGCCTTTTTTGACTGTAAATACTTTTCTCAATTTAAAGAAGCAATCACAATTATATTTGAGTTTTTATTATAGACATACTCAAAAAAACCTTTTAATGAGTTAGTATCTCTTCCAGATAAAATAAAAATTGATTTTACTTTTTCATAGTTTATATTTTTAATGCTAATAATATCTTTATCCAACTTTAATGTTCATACATCAATATTATTTTTTTGTAAAACATCTTCAAGAAAATTAGTTGAGTAAAGTGTTTGATAACCAGAAAAAACCTGAATTTTATGCTCCAGGTTTGTTAAGAAAAAATTACTTATTTGTTCATAGCTTTCAACTGTTCACTTTTCTAAATATTGATTATTTAGAAAAAAATCATTTTTAGCCTTATTATCAATTAATTTTTCATTCGATTTATTTAAAGTAAAATTATTCTCATATTCAATTTTTAGCCTTATTTGTAACTCTCTATATCCACTAACTAAAGCTGCTTTGGAAAATGCAGTTATAGTTGCTTTAGAACAATTAGAAATATATGCTAGATCTTCTTGACTTCTAAAAACCCCATTTGAAAAATCTTCTAAAATTTTTCTAGATATTATTCTAAATACTGTATTTCTATTTTCTCTGCCTAAGTTATCAATTCTTGTATATATTGAGTTCATATTTATCCTTTAATAATATAAATATTATACAATTTTCTAAAAGAAATATTATACAATTTTGAGCAAGTTATTTAAAGGAAAACAGAGCTTTTATTACTTCTGTTTAATTGCCTTTATACTAATGTTTTTATAAAAAATATATTAACTAATTTTAAAGTCTCAAGTTTTTTGACTATAAAAATAGTTAATATTAAATTTTTTGATATTGTTTTAATAAACATTCTTCGCAAATTTGTTTTAATCTATTTAGTTGATTGATTACAATATAATTTGAATCCTTATCGCACTCATTACATTTAGAGTTACTATTTGCTATTTTAGCACCTGATGCAGTTATAATACAATCTTTACAAATAAAAACTAATATATTTACTTGATTAATTTTTTTGTAAGATGCTGGTTTTTTACAATTTTCACATATATAGTTTTGCATTTTTTTCACTTCAATTCTAAGATATAAACATTATATTTAAAAAATATACAATTTTTATTTATATTTTTAAATTTTAAAAACATATTACTTTTTAAAGTTTTTTAAAAAAAAATTGATTTTTAGAGTTTTTTTTGATATATTTAATTATGTCCTTTGGACAGGGCTATGAATATTAAATTTTGATAATACAAATTTGTCAATAGTTTGTAAAAACTCATTCTTTAATTCAATATAACATCCTTTCTTTCGATTAGGTCACTTTGTTTTCATAGCCTTTTATGTGACCTTTCATTACTCATTCATATCTTTTTAATTATTAGCAAATCAATAATATGCGAAAGCATGATTAATAATAATATATAAAAAAAGCACTTCCCTAAAGTGCTTTTTTTTCGTTTTATTAATATCTTGTAAATTTTAGTCTGCTTTTTTTAAAGCCTTTTTTTGCTCTTTTTTAAGTTTCTTTAATTCTTTTTTAGATTTGGGTGTGTCCACGTTTTCCCTATTTAAATAAACTTTTTCTGCTGTTTCTAGTTCAACTTCCTTAGTATCTTTATCTGTGTTATTTTCAATTATTTCATCATCTTCTAATTCATTTTCTTCATCTTCTTCATCTTCAGATTCTTCATCTTCGTCTTCTTCATCTTCATCAGATTCTTCATCTTCATCCTCTTCAGATTCTTCTTCAATAATTGGAGGTTGAGGAATAAATTCTTGTTTTACTTCTACTTTTTCAATTATTTCATCATCATCGTCATCATCAGAGTTTACAATAATTGATTTTAAAATTTCATTTTCGTTTAAAATTGCTGTTTTCTCTTCAATAACTGAATTAATTTTACTATTAAGATCTCTTAATTTTTTTTGCAATATTTTATTTTGTTCACTCATATTTTTAACAACTATCATTGTTTCATCAGGTTTATTATGATTTTGTTGGCATTTTCCATGAGAGCAACAATCATAAGTTCTTTTTATACGAGTATTATTTCTAGCAACAGGTACATTTTGAGGTGCCGTGTTAGAGAATTTATTCATATTATTTGGAAAACCAAAATTGATAGTATTTGCTGCTTGAATGAAATTTGTTGCATCTTCTAATTTAATGAATTTAGCAACTAATAAATTAGAGAGAGTATTAATTACACAATAATTTCCGTCAATATAATTTATAATATACATTTTTTAACCCCCACTTATTTTAAAATTCTATATATTTATTATAACATAATATTACTTCTTATTTAAAGTTATATATTATAAACAATAATGCAATTAATTACTAGTATTATTACATTATTTTTTAAATTAACTAATAACTAATTAAATAGTTAATTTCTTATTTTTACTGCTATTTTTCACTATAAAGAAGGTTTATAATCTGGATTTTTTGGATTATTTGAAACATGTTTTTGTCAGTATTCTATTAATTTACTTTTATATTGATCTGGCATTGAAACTAGTGAATTAAAACTTCAATATATTCTATCTTTTTGAGTTCATCAATTATTTATATCACTTATATCTTGATCATATCTTTTTCCATAAATATTTGTTTGTCCTGCATAAATGTTTAATTCTAATTTATTTGTTCAAATAGACTCTACTCCTGAATTATAAATATCTTCTCTATTAGTATTGCTACTATTATACTTTTGATCAGTAACAATAAGAGGAACTTGATTTTCTTTAATCAGTTCTGCAAAAGCAATATCATCATCAGCTTTAGCATAATCACCTGGTGCTTTATTTCAATAATCAAGTGAGATATTACCCTCATGAATTCCTATTTTATTATTCTTATCATATGAAAATAAAGACTTTATTTTTTCATTTGCCTTACTATTTATTAACGCCATTAAATGATAAATTCTTCATGAATCTGCTGTTACATTTTCAATTGAAGCTTCTGGATCTAATTTAATAGCTTCTTTTAATTTTTCTAGCATTTTTACTTCTATTTGTTCATCAGTTGGATTTGCAATAGATTCATCAAAGTCAAAAATATCATAAGTTATCCCTACATTTTCATCATATTTTTTTAGTAATTGAGCACTATCTTTTGAAGTTTCTGAATTGTCAAATCTATGAGTTAAGAATATATTTCTAAAACCTTTATCTGCAATATATTCATCCTTATTTCTTTGCTCATCAGGAGAATATCATTGATCTTCTCCCCCGCTAATTGGTGTTGAATTACCTCAATATTGAACTTTAAATTTGTATTGATCATTGAAACCAAAATCCAAATAATCAGTGATTAATGTTAGAGGCTTTTGTTCATTACTTTGATCTTCAACTTTAAATAAAGTTGCATTTACTTCTCCATTATAAAAAGCCTTTTGATATGAATTAGGATTATTTTCATCTCTTGAGTTCTCAATTACTAATTTTAGAGTTTCTTTAAAATCATTTTTATTAACTGTTTTAAACCTACCATCTTCATTTTGAATTGTGTTTAACATATTAATTAATTTTTCAATATTTTGTGAATTAGATTTTGTATTATAAGATAATAACATTTGTTCACATAATTTTTTAAGTTTATTTATCATTGATTTAACTATAATTAAAGCTTCTGCTTGCTCTGCTTCATCAACAAATAATGGTTTTCCTTCTTTATCTCTTAAATTTTCTCTATCAATTGAATTAGTCATTAAAATAATATATATTTGATTTTTTATAATATTATTAATTTCTTCAACAGCTAAACCCTCTCCCAAGTAAATTGGGTTATTTAAAAGATAATCATTTAAACTCTCTTCAATTTCTTTTTTACTTGCTTGTAAAGCTTTATTTACAAAATCTAATAAAATTATTTTATTATTCACAAAATCAGTTGCACTAGGTGAATAATTAAAAAAGCCAATCGGAATTGTTCCAATATCATCACTTAAAATTTTTTCTAAGTCAATTAATTTAGACGAATTAGCATAACCTTGATAAATTACACCTAAATCAGGATTATTGGGATTTAAAAAACTATCTTGAGCATTAGCAGTATTACCACCATATACTACATTCTTATTTGAAAAATCACTATTAACTGTTCCAAAATCATCTGCAACAAGTTTTCTATTTATATTAATTCTTGCATATTTAGCAGGTTCAACACCATTTCAACCAGTTTTATCTTCATTTAAGAATGTCACAGATAAAGACCATTTTGAATCATCTTCTTCTTTTCCCTTGTACATTCATCCACTTACATTATTAAATAATGACAAATCCTCTCTTGCCATTAAATCTTTTATTGACCATTGTGATTGTCAAGTTAATTTATTTGAAATTCATCCATATCCAGGAACTTTTGAAGATATTTCATTTAATAATTGATTTGACATAATAAAAACACCCAAACTGCTTTTTAATAAGCTTCCATTAGGATTTTCATTAACAATTTCACTCAGTTCTAGTGCTTTAATAACAGCATCAATATCTTCAGGAGATACTAAAGTTTTTATTTTAACACCATTTTTAACTAAATCTTTGGTTGTCAAGTTATAAATAGACATAATTTTTTCTTCATCAGTGTAATTTAAACTAAGATCAAGACCACCCTTACAAGCAACAACACTTGCAGATGAAAATACAGCCAAACTCAATGAACCTAAAATTGAACACAACTTTTTCATAACTTAACTTCCTTTCAATTTTATTTTATTATACTCTTCTTATTCTTGTTTTTTCTTCTTGTTTGCTTTTGCTTCTAATTTTTGAAGTTTTAATTCACGTTTCATTTCTTTTCTTGAATACCTTCAATTATTAAACATATCAATAAGTTTTTGAAATTGTTTACCAACTCAAGAAAGCATCATTCATATTACTCAAAAAATTATAATTGTGGCAAATAGACAACCAACACCATAATATAAAATTCCACTTATTGCACCAATTCTTTCACCAACATTGTCACTAAAAGTATTTTGCACAGCTATAAAGGCTTGATGAGGAAGAATTCCTCCTCCACCAAGATAAGTTAAAAGTCCTGGAACTATTAAAAAAACTAATGCTATTGCTGAAAAATGAATAAAAGTTGATCAATATAAATATTTACTTTTTGGAACATCAATAAACTTATCACTTAGTTTCTCTTGAATTAACCAATTGGTAAATGTGAAATATAAAAATGGAATAATTGGAATAATTGGAATATAGCCAATTATTGTTGCTGCAAAGATAAAACCTTGACTTGAATTAGGTTCATGTCTTGACTCACCAAGCAATGAATGTAATCCCTTAAATCAATAATGAAATCCCCCATTGGCATGTGGAACAGCATATGAAAGCGACAACATAAAAATTTGAAAAACTAACAAACTTGTAATTGTTAATATCATTCAAAACATTTTATATAGTCTTTTATATGGCTTTAATTTTATTAAAAACTCACTAATTTTTTTCATATTTTTACTCCATAATATTATTTTAAAGGAAAATCTCTCTTTTAATTTAAGAAAAAAGAAAAAATTACTTTCTCTTTTATGAGTAATAAGCGATTATATCCCTACATATTAACAAGCGACTTTGTCCTCCTTTATAATCAGTAAATGCAGGTTTTATGAGAGAGCCACTATTAAATACCATGAAACAAGAAAAACTAAGATTAATTATGCAATTATATTTAAAATATGTCTTAAACCAGAGTCTTAAGATATACTATACTTTTAACATAATAGACAAAGTTTAAAGAGCAATTAGAGATACAAAGTGTGAGATAAGATTCACTACGCATTAATTGCAAATATCATTTAAAATCTAGTTTAATTAAAATTAAACCTATGAATAAAAAGTACTAAGACGTTTATCTAATAATCATTTTAGCTATTAAAATACCAAAATATTGATTCTCATTTAAAGGATTTGATTACTATTTCCTTAATAAAAAACTGCAAGATATATCTATTAGATAAATCTTATATTTTGGGACTTAATTGCTTATTATCTATATCTTATCAAATCAAAAAAATTAAATATTGCCTTTAAATATAAAATAAATATAAAAATAGTTTGCAATATTTGCAAACTATTAAATTTCTTATAGGTGATCTCTTTATAAAAACATTATTTTATACTTGATGCAGTATTATTTTTATTTATATTTAGAGACACCAATACTTTTTATGAAAATACAATAAAGTCTTTTTCCTCTAAAGTTTTTATTCCATCCATTATTTTATCTAAATCAAAGTGAAGATTTAGGTAACCTAAATTTCAATACATTTGCTTAGCTTCCCACATTGTATTGTTATTAAGGTTATAAATGTTAAAAAATACTCCTCTTTCACTATCATAATTTCTAAAGTATTTACTGCAACAAATCATTGATGGACTATCAGAAGAAGAATAAGAATTTCTAAAATCGAATAAATATATTGAATCCAATGGTAAATTTGATTTTTTTAACAGTTTTTCTCTATAAGGTAGTGTCTCATTAATATCTAATGACAAAGCTTTATTAATTAATGATACTCCACCTATAGAATCTTTTTCAAATTTAATTGAATTTGTAAAATCAGATTTCTTAATAGCCATTAGAATATCTTCCTCTGAATTATTTTTTTGCAAATAATCATAATCATAATCCACTCCATAAACCTCATGAAATGCCTTAATTGAATTTACAGAAAATTCATTCAGATCATTCAAAATTTCATCTGAACTTTGATTGCTATCAATTATATAATTAATAGCAATTTTAAAATCAGGTAAATAATGAATATATTTATCATCAGGAAAATTAATTGAAAGTCCAGTTAAATTAACGTGACCCATTGAAAATGAGCTCTTATATTGTTCAGTTTTTTCAAACTCTTCTAAGTTTCCATTTAATTTTTTAATAAACTCTTCTTTTAATAATTTATAATCTTTTGTTCAAACATCAAGATTTTTTTCAGTAAAATAGTTACTTCTTAATAGATAATCTGTCGGACTAATATCAGGATTTTTTCTAAAAATACTTTCCAACATTAATTGACCTACTTCAGTTTTATAATCAAACTTAATTGACTCATAATCTTCAAGTGCTTTTGGTTTATTAATCGAGTTAAATAAAGAAGTTTCATTTAGAACTGTACTCTTATAAAAATTATCTGTTTCAAATATAAGAGGTAAAGTAGGCAGTTCATTAAAATAATTAGCTTTAATAAACTCAGTAATAGAATCTGTAAATCCATTTTGTTTCGCTGTATTATTTCAATAATTATCAATTTCTTTTTCAATATCTCCATATCCATCTAATTTACTTTTTGAACCTTTGATATCATTTCAAAGTAAATTTGAGTATTTTTGAGCATCTAAATCTTGTGTTGAAAAATAATCTTTTGTAATATTTTTATAAAAATTATCTGATGAGTTTTTTATTTTTTCTTCATTTGTTAGTGTATATTTAAATGATTCACTAATTCTTAATACTTCAATTTCTTTTTCTCCTTTGTATTGAACTTCTATTTTATAATTCAATAAAACATTAGCTAAATATATATCATTGCTTTCATTTGAATTAATATCCAAAGTGTTTCAATCAAAAACAATCCCCTTGTATAAAGTATTTACATCATTTAAAAGGATATTGTACTTATTAACAAGTTTTAATTCATTTAATTTAGATTCTAATTCTTTAAGTTCTAATATGTTACTAATATCTTCAACTAAAAGAGCTAAGTTTTTTTCTCCTATTTCACTTGCAGGTTTACCTTTAAATATTTTAATAGTAGTTCTATTTAAAAACTTGTTCTCTTTCTCATTAATAGTTAAACCTATTAAATTTTTATAAACATTATTCTCTAAATGTTCTACAAAAATGTTATTAACATCTTTTTCAAGGTCCTTAATTAGTCTGTTATAATCTATTTTTTCTGGCTTTGTTGTTGTATTACCACAAGCAACTACACTAGCACTTGTAGTTGCAAATAAACTAACTCCACCTAATAAACTTAGTAATTTTTTCATGTTTTCTCCTCAATAATTTATAATTATAAGTTATATTTTATACTTTTTTAAAAGTACAATCTATATTACAAAAATAGTAATTAAAATTATAAAATATTTTTAAAATTCTTGTATTATAAAATAGTTTGATATGAAAAATCTAAATAAAGATTTTTATAATTACAAAACTGAAGATATTGTAAAACATTATTATATACTTCTTGAAAAGATTAATTTTTGATTTACCAATACTATTACAAATAAAAAAATAAGTTCTTTAATGCAATGGAAAACTACTTAACATTTTTTTCTTTTTCTTGATTATAGTTTTTCTTTTTTTATATCTTATATGTAAATTTCACTTTTCTAATTAGTCTTGTGGATTCCTTATCTACCTCAACTTTAATAATATATTTTTAATTTTTTTGATCCTTAAGAAATAAATATTCTTACCCTACTAAGCATTCTCAACCTTGAAGTTTTTATTAAACTTTTGAAATTGCTTAGTATATATCTTCAACAGTTGATATTTTTTATACTCATGAGATTGTTTTTAAATTAGAATTACAAAAATTTTCTTTAAAACTAAATTTAATTTGTAGTGTAGTATCAAACCAAAAATTAAAACTTAATGTTGAAAATAATGCTGAGAAAATCTACCCAAATAAACTTAATAACTTTTTTATATACTTTTATCTTTTTGTATAACTTATAAAAAGAGAAAAATTACACTTTAAATTGCTTTTAAAAAACAAAAGTTATACTTTCCTACCTTTACTATTAAATAAATAGTAAAATAATAAAAGTGAGGTATTTAATGAAAGTCTTAAAAGTAACACCGCGTGGTTTTTGTCTTGGAGTTGTAATTTCTATAAAAATGGCAAAAGATACAGTAAAAGCATATCCAGATAAAAAAATATATATGATTGGTCTATTAGTACACAATAAAATAATAGTAAATGAACTAGAGGAACTTGGCATAATAGCTATTGATGATTGAAAAAAGTCTCGTTTAGATATTATAAAAACTATTCCTAAAGGAAGTGTTGTTATTTTTTCAGCTCATGGAACTGATTTAAAAGTTTTAAAGGTAGCTGAAGAACAAGGATTAATTATTGTAGATACTAAATGTGAGTGAGTTTTAGAAACAGAAAATATAATAAAAAAATACTTAAATCTTGGTTTTGATATTGTATTTATTGGTAAACATTCTCACCCTGAAACTATAGCTTTAACAAGTTTAGATAATAAAAAAATCCATTTAGTAACAAACACTCAAGAAGTTGAAAATTTAAATATATCTAATAAAGATATTTTTATAACAAATCAGACAACATTGTCAATAATTGACACTGATTTAATTTATAAAAAAATAAAAGAAAAATATGAAAATGCCATTTTTAAAAATGATATTTGTGAGGCCACTCTTGTAAGACAGCAAGCAATACTTGATTTAAATCCAAAGGAAGTTGACCTATTATATGTTGTTGGAGATGAAAGAAGTAATAACACAATGAAATTAGTAGAGTTGGCATCAGATAAAGGAATAAAATCGATAAGAATAAATCGTAAAGAAGATATTAAAATTAATGACTTAGAAAATATTGATACAGTGGCTGTTACTGCAGGAGCTTCTACATCAAGTATTATTCAAAATCAGGTTATAAAATATCTTGAGGAAATAAAAAACGAAATTACTTAATTTCGTTTTTTTAATATATTTTATAAAATGATAAAAGTATTTTTAATATCAAAGGCACTTATTTTAACTTCATCATTAAATGTTTTTAATAATTTATTTTCTAAATCATCAATAAAATGATTTTCCATATAATGTCCTAGAGTCAATAAGTCCATTTTATTTTGATCAGCATAAAGTCATTCATTTCACTTTGCCTCTCCAGTTACAAAAAACTCATTTTGTAACTGTAAGTCCATCATAGTTGATGCCCCAGAACCTGGTGTTAGAAAAATATAATTAATTTCTTTTTCTAAATTTGAATTTCTTGTTAAAAGTGCTTGTTGTTTTCCAAAAATAAATTTTAACTTTTCAATTATTTCTTTTAAAGTTAATGAGCTTAATAATTTAATTTTATAACCTTCATTAAATACTCCCACCTTTTCGACATTTTTTACATTTAATTGTGTTTCAATTAAATCAATAATATTTTGCTTATCACTATTATCGTAATTAGTATGTATAGAAAATAATTGAATTTCATTTTTTATACATAATTCATAAATTTCCTTTTTTGCTAAATTTTTTAATTCTGTTTCCAAGTCAAAAAATAAAAATGGATGTCTACTAATAATAAAATTCGACTTGTTTGCAATTGCAAACTCCACTACTTCTTTTGTTACATCAAGGCAAATAACTATATGTTCAATCTCATCTTGACTTTCCAAGTTATATACCTCTTCTAATTGTAATCCTACCTTATCTCATTCAGATGCATTTTTTTGTGGA
Source organism: Spiroplasma endosymbiont of Cantharis nigra (assembly GCF_964019925.1). Lineage (NCBI taxonomy): Bacteria > Bacillati > Mycoplasmatota > Mollicutes > Entomoplasmatales > Spiroplasmataceae > Spiroplasma > Spiroplasma endosymbiont of Cantharis nigra. Next base: position 161,211 of record NZ_OZ026470.1, on the reverse strand, counting down.
AATACATCATTTAAATAGTTAATTAAAGCATTTGCTTTTATTTTATTCATTAATTAAATTTCTCCTTCTTAGAAGTTTATTTATAATTTTTTTCTTTTTTCCAATCTCTTTATATTTCATATCTTTTTTAGGTACATGTTGTAACAAATTTAAAAGTTTTTGTTCTTCTTCTAATCATTTTTGTAAAAATAATTTATTATTTTTTTCACGCCTTAATAAAGGTCCAAATATAATATCTTTTTTACTTTTAATTTTTGTTCCAGCAAATTTATTAATTTTTATTATTTCATAAATAATCTTATTATCTTCAACAATTATTTCATTTTCTACAAAATATTTAAATTTTTTGGCTCAACTTCTAATTGGTTCTAAATTAGTATTAGGTGCAATAACATAAGAATAAATATTTTCATTATCTTGTTCTAATATATCTAAAATTGATGTAGAGCCCATCCCTGCAATAATACAAGAATCAAGTTTTATGTTCTTAGAAATTGTTCACTCAATTCCATCTGCAAGGATTGTTTCAACTTTATCTGTAACTCCAAATGAAGCAATATTGTTTGTTGCTACAGCAAGTGGTTTTTTTGCAACATCCGTTGCATATATTTTTTTTGCTTTACCATCTTTGGCAAGATAAATAGGAAGATATGCATGATCTGTTCCAATATCAGCTACAACTTCTCCTTCTGTAATTAACTTTGCCAATGAAAATAATCTTGGTGTAAGAAAACTCATTTCTTATCCTTTAAAGAAATCTCTTAAAACTCTTGCTTTAGGATTTGATGCAGATGGTTTAAATTTTCTAATTGTTTTTGCTTCAATTTGTCTAATTCTTTCTCTAGTAACTTTTAATTCTTTTCCAACTTCTTCTAAAGTTTTAGGTGAATCAAATTTTGAAAGATGTAATTGGATAATAGCACTTTTGTATTTTTGAATTCTTTCAATTGATGTATCATAGTGAATATCTAAATTAGCAATTTCTTGTTTTAAATCTTCAAAACTATCATCATCACATTCTTCTGCTAATCTAACTAATGTTCTTAATTTAGTTGGCAATATTCCAAATCTCATTCTTACAACTTTTTCTTCTCTTGGTGCAAGAATATCACAAAATACTTCATCGATTACTTCTCTTAAAGCTTCTTTTTCAGCATATTCATCTGGTGAAGAAATATCTTTATCTTCAACAAAGTCACCAAAGTGAGTATCATCTTCATCTCCAAATGGTTTTTCTAAACTAACTGGTTCAATTGATAATTTTTTAATTTCAATAACTTTTTGTGGAGTAATTCCTTTACCAAAAGTTTTTGCAATTTCTTTTGAAGTTGGATCTCTTCCTAATTCTTGAGTTAATTGTCTTTCAATTCTTGTAAGTTTATTAATTGTTTCTACCATGTGAACTGGAATACGAATTGTTCTTGCTTGGTCAGCAATAGCTCTTGTTATTGCTTGACGAATTCATCAAGTTGCATAAGTTGAAAACTTAAATCCTTTTTTATAATCAAATTTATCAACTGCTTTCATTAACCCAATGTTTCCTTCTTCAATTAGGTCAGCAAAATCAAGTCCTCTATTTAAATGCTTTCTAGCAACAGAAATAACTAATTTAAGGTTTGAAGTAATTAATTTATCTCGACCTTCTTTAGCAATTATTGGGTCACTATCTTCTAACATTTTTGCATATTGAACTTCTTCATCTTTTGTTAAAATTTTTGAAGCTCCAATTTGGTTAAAGTATGATTTAATGATATCTTGAATTTTTGTTTCATTACTAATTCCCCCAACACGATATTTAACAGGAGCATTATTTTCGTTTGCTTTTTTTAAATCTTTTCTTTCTTTATCTCTTTTTCTAAACTCACCTTCAAGTTCATCAGCATCATCTTCATCCTCTTCTTCTTCATCTTCATCTAGTTCTTCTTCAATAAGGTCATCTGTAAATACTACTTCTCTTTTTGCTAATTCATCAAAAAGTAAACTAATTTCTTCTTCTTCTATATCTTGAAATTTTTTAAAAATAACTTCTTGAATTTCCTCTTGTGCTATCTCATTGTCATTTTTATCTAAATAAATTCAAAGATAGTCTTTAAATTCTTCCATTGTTTCAAATTTTTTTAAGTTTAGTGCCATTATATTTTTCTCCTTTTTTCATATATTTTATTTCTAAGTTTTAATAATTCTTCTCTATGTTCTGCATAATTAATTTTTAATTCATTGTCTTGAGTTGAATTAATTTTTTCGCTATAAAGCATTATTTCATCTTCAATTTTATAAAGTTCTATTGCGTCAAAACAATCTTCTAATCCCTTGGGTGATAAAGTTTTTTGCAAAGCCGTGAAATGTCTATTTTTAATTTCAAAAATATATTCACAATAATTTTTATTTAGTTTTTTTATTTCATTTGCTATTTGTTCTCAATTATGACCAACATAGCCATTTTTTTTATATTGTTCAATTATAAAGTTTATTGTTCTTTTAACATTAATATTTTCAATATTATTTATTTTTCTATCCAAATTATCAAGTAAAGAATCATTATCTAAAATATTTCAAACAATTGCAGCCTCTGCAAAATTTTTAGAATGATTTTTTTTAACTTGCTGAAGATTAGATTGTACTATTTTATCCTTCTTAATAGTTTCATAACCATATTCAGGAATTTCAAATTGACTATTTTCATCATTTACAAAAGTATTTAACATTCTGTTGATATAATCTTGTCCCTCGTTAAAGTCAACCATATTATTTTCTTGATAATTTACATCTATATTTTTTGAAATACTAGATTTTACTTTACTAGTTGCTTTGTTTAAAGTTTTAAATATAGTACTTTTTTCAAGTCTTGTAATATCTGCCAAATTTGCAACAACTGATTCAACAATGTTTTCTTTACTTTCATATTTCAGAACTGTAATAACTTTTTCAATAAAATCATTAACCTTTAAAGAGTTTTTTATATCTAAATCTTTTGAAAAAAATCTAGTAGCAAAGTTTGCAGGATGGGAACTATTTTCAATCATTTGATTAATTAAATTTTTTTCTCCAGCTTTAACTAGTTCATCTGGATCTTTACCAGTATTATTTTCCACAATTGTTACATCAATATTTTTTTCAAGTAAAAACTGAGAAATTTTTAATGCTGCGTTGACTCCTGCTTTATCTCCATCAAGAAACAATTTATATTTCTTAGCTACTCTTGAAAATAATTTTAAATGATAATCACTCATTGTTGTTCCCATAATAGCAACTGAGTTTTTTATATCAATGGCTTCTAAACTTATAACATCCATGAAGCCTTCCAAAATAATTATTTCATTTTTAATTCTAGCCTCTTTTTTTGCCTTATCAAAATTATAAGCCAATTGAGATTTTTTAAAAATTAAATTTTCACTACTATTTTTATATTTTGGAGAATCATTTGAATTAATTACTCTTCCAGAAAAACCAATAATATTTGAGTCTTCATCAGTTATTGGAAAAATTAATCTATTTTCAAAAGTACAATTGTAATCTACTCCACTTTTATAAACTATTGCTGAGTCAAAAATGTTTTCTTGTGAAAAACCAAGTTTAATTAAATAATCATAAACTTTTACATTTTTTGGACAAAAACCTATTTTAAATCTTTCAATTTCTTGCTCACTAATTTGTCTTTCTTTTAAGTAATCTCTAGCCTTAATTGAAAGTGAAGAAATTAATAAACCATTGAAGAAGTTCGCGGCAGCTTTATTTATTTCAAATAAAGTACTCTCTTTTGAATTATGTTTTACTTTATTTTCAAATTCCTTTAAACCATCAATTTTAATATTTAAATCTTTTGCAATTAAGGAAAGTGCCTTAAAAAAAGTTATATTATTAAATTCTTGTACAAACGTAATAACATTTCCACCAGTTCCACATACAAAGCATTTAAAAATTTTTTTATCTGGGGATACATTCATGGATGGATCTGAATCATCATGAAATGGACAAATTGATACATAGTTTCTTCCCTTTTTTTGAAGGTCAATATATTTGCCAATAACATCCACAATATTAGCTTTTAATAAAACTGAATCAATTTGATTCTGTGAAATTGCCAAATTTATCACTCCTTACTTAAAGTATTTTTTTTAATAAATACTCTTTGAGACTTTTAATTTCAATTCTCTCTTGAATCATAGTGTCTCTATTTCTAACAGTAACACTGTTATCTGTTTCAGTGTCAAAATCAATAGTTATGCAATATGGCGTTCCAATTGCATCTTGTCTTCTATAGCGTTTTCCTATATTTCCTGTTTCATCAAATGTTGCATCGAAATCAATTAACATTTTATCATAAAGTTCTTTTGCCCTTTTATTTTGCTGTTTTTGCAAAGGCATAATTGCTATTGAATATGGAGCAAGTTTATAAGGAAGTTTCATTACAATTCTTTCTCCACTGTCAATTTTTTCTTCAACATAACTTTGACAAAAAATTGCTAAGAGTAATCTTTCAACTCCAACACTTGGTTCAATTACATTGGCTAAATATTTTTCATTTGTTTCTGGATCTAAATAAGTTAAATCCTGTCCAGAATGGGTTTGATGTTGTTTTAAATCAAAATCACTTCTATGAGCAATACCCCATAATTCACCTCTCCCAAATGGGAAATCAAATTCAATATCCACTGTTCTTTTAGCATAATGAGCTAACTCATCTTTTTCATGTTCTCTTATTGAATATTTTTTTTCATCAATGAGTACTATTTTTTCTAAAAAAAACTTAACTTTTCCTAATCAATATTCAAATCAATCAGTTTTATCATTGGGTGAAAAGAAAAATTCTAATTCCATTTGTTCAAATTCTCTTGTTCTAAAAATGAAATTCCCTGGTGTTATTTCATTTCTAAATGATTTACCAATTTGTCCAATACCAAAAGGCAGTTTTTTTCTTAAAGCTCGCTGAGAATTCTTATATTGCACAAAAATCCCTTGAGCTGTTTCTGGTCTCAAGTATACTGTAGATGCTTCATCTTCAACAACACCTTGATTTGTTTTAAACATTAATGTGAACTGTCTAATATTTGTAAAATCATTAGCGTTACATTTTGGACAATTTATTGATTTTTCTTTGATAAATTCTTCAATTTTTTGATTATTTCATCCACCAACATTAATATCATTAAATTTTTCTTCAATTAACTTATCTGCTCTAAAACGAGATTTACACTTTTTACAATCAATTAATGGGTCATTAAAATTACCTAAATGACCCGATGCATTTCATACTTTTGGATTTAATATTATTGATGAATCTAAACCAATATTATATTCATTTCTTCTTACAAAAAAATCCCATCAAAGTTTTTTTAATTTATTTTTTACTTCTGAACCTAACGGTCCATAGTCTCAAGAATTAGCAAGACCACCATAAATTTCTGATCCTGGAAATACAAAACCTTGTGTTTTTAAATGCGAAATTAGTTTTTCTATTTCTACCTTCATTTTTTCTCCTAACAATAAAAAAAGCAAACTTGATGTTTGCACATATCGAGATACTTATGCATTTTCTTACATTAAATTAGTCTTGTCAATACATTATAAGTGTTATTTATAATGATCTGCTATTTTTTCATTTACATTTAAAGCTACTGTATTTTTTAATAGATATATTGGGCCTAAATAAAATCCTAAATTATTTTCATAATAGTTAATTACAATATTGTGAATAACTATTAAATCAATATACTCATACTTTTGTTCAATATTAAAGTGAATTGTCTTTTTATGAATATTTGAAAGTACTTTTATAAATGACTCTGGTTGAACAATTTCACCAGGTCATAGACATCTTGCACAAATAAACCCATTTTCACTATATTCAAATCTTACAATTGGAAAAGTTGTTTTTTTACATCTAATGCAACCATTTAACCTAAAAGGTTGTACTGTTTCTTGAATTAAATGAGTAATAAAAAATAAATAGTTTATAAATGGATTTTTATTATTATTTATATTTTCTAAAACAAAAATTAGCATTTTGAAAATCTTATAATTTTTATTACTAATTTGTTCTATTTGATCAAGAATTTTAAAAATAATTGATCCATAAACATAGTTATTATAATTCTTAGCTATATCAAAATATTCTTTCTTTAAAACTCCTGTTTTTAATTTACTTATTCTATCTTCGCCTCTTGATTTAAAGATTTCAAAGTCACTTCAACTAAAAGTTTGAACTGAATATTTATTCTTTGAAGTTGATTTATTAACACCTGGAGCTATAAAGCTTAATTTACCAAATTGCTTGCTAAATACTTTAACAATTTTGGCATAATCATCAAAATCACTAGATTCAATAACTACTGCATTTATTTTTGTTGCTCCCATTTTCATCACCTAATAACTATCTTTGTCATATCCCAATTGTTTGATTAATGATGCTGATTGTCTTCATTTTTCTTTTGTTTTAACAAATAACTCTAAATAGAATTTTTTGTTAAATAATGTTTCAAGCTTTTCACGAGAATTAATACCAATTGATTTTATTTTGCTACCTTTGTTACCAATAATAATTCCCTTTTGACTTTGCCTTTCACATATTATTGAAGCAATTACTTTAATAATATCTTTTTTCTCTTCTAAAATATCTATTAAAATTGCAACTGAATGTGGAATTTCTTGTTCTGTTTGCAATAAAATTTCTTCACGAATAACCTCACGAATTAAAAAACGTTCAGGTTGATCAGTAAAAGTTTCATCAGGATAAAATTTAATTCCTGTTTCAGGTAAGCTTTTTTTAATTTCATCTAAAAGCATTGCTAAGTTACTTCCCATTGTTGATGAAACACTAAGAATTTTTTCAAATTCAAAATCTTGTTGTTTTCATTCTTCTACTTTATTTAGAAGTTGACTTTCTGAAAGTAAATCACTTTTGGTAATAATTAAAAATACTGGTACATCTCTTTCCCTTAAAGCATTTAAAATAAATCTATCATTTTCTCCAATAAATTCATCACTAGGTGCTAAAAATAAAATAACATCTACTCCTTTTGTTGAAGATAAAGCTACTTTGTTCATATATCTTCCCAATTCATGTTGAGCTTTATGAACTCCTGGTGTATCTACAAAAATATATTGAGCATCTTGATGAGTTAATATTCCATTAATACGATTTCTTGTTGTTTGTGCTTTATTAGTAACAATTGAAACTTTTTTTCCTAATAAAGTATTTAATAATGTTGATTTACCAACATTTGGTCTACCTATAATACTAATAAATCCTGATCTTATTTTTTCCAATGTATTGTCTCCTAAAGTGTATCTTCTGATTGTTTAACTACTTCTTTACTATCGCGTTCTTCTATAAATTGTTCAAAGGCACTCTCACTTTCAAACATATTTAAAACAACTGCCTTAATTTCTTCTTTGTCTTTAATTGTTCAAGTATATCTTACAGCTGATTTAAACGAAATTATACAAGGGATTATTAATAATAGATATAAGTATAAATATCACATTGTTCATTGTCATGCTACATTTTGAACCATATATAAGCCATAAACTGTAAAAGAAAATAAGAATATAAAGTTGGTTCAATAAAAAATTAAACTTAAACTATTATATGGTACTACATAGGCGGATAAAAAGATAATATAACCTGCAACTAATAAAACATATTTTACAGTATTAAATTGTGTATTTGCAAATATATCCATTAAGTGAAAAATACTTGCTGTAAATATTAGATACCACCCTGTTGAGATCATTAATCTTCTTGCACTAATTTCTCCAGGTGTTACTCAAGTTTTAAATACAAACCCATTTTCTCTATCTTCAGTTTTTCTATAACGATCAACTCTAATTCATTCTCTATTTCACATATTTACATCTGCAAAAACTGATTTTAAAGGTAATCAAGAAAAGACTGCAATAAATATTGCAATAACTCATAATCATTGAGTTCTTATTGCCATTAATAATTCTTGTGGACTTTGAAATTTATGAAGTAAACCAACTCAATCAAGAATGAATAAGAAACTACCATAAAGAAGTGCTTCAGATATATACAAAACATTAAATATTGCTGTAAATATCGAAGTGCCTCGAGACATGGTCATATTAAGCATAACGATTAAAACACAAGCCATTATAAAGAGATGATATGATTGAATCAAAATAAAAGTATTTAAAACATTAATTTGATCAGTATACAATCACAGTTCACTTTCGGGTATTGATGGTGTATTTGCAACATGTTTTTGAACAATAATACGTGCATAAAAGAAAAAGCCAATTCAGATTGCTTGAATTGGAATACTGTAGATTACTTTACAACAAGCTCTTAATCTTGCAATATAATCCCCTTCAGAAACCATTTTAACATGCTTTGATTTTAGAAATCTCTTTGTAATAATTTCTCCTAATTTTCCTCTAATTAGTAAATCAGTCTTTTTCATATTTTCACCACCTTTTCTCTAAAAAAATAATTACATAAATAAAATATTTATTAAAATTAATGCAAAACCAATAAAAGGAACTGCACAAGATACTCAATAAATTATTAAATAGTCTTTTCAAACTTTTTCCTTCTTAGTTAAATTTATTTGTCTAACTTCATCATTTATAACTTTCTTTACCTTAAAAAATTCTAGATATTTAATAAAGATACTAAATCCCATGGCACAAAAAAATAATATTCAAATTGATACAATCCCTGATGAAGAATTAAGTTTTTTCATATCAAATAGTCATGAAAGAATATCTAAATATGAACCTCCCATAATAACTCCAATAGTTACTATTCAAACTCATGTATAAATTACAGCCTTTTTCTTAATAGTTTTGTGAATGTATGTTTTTGCATATAATTCATTAAAATATCAAACTAATTCTCTTGAGTTATATTCCATAGCTCCTCTAAAAATAGTCTTTGCATAATCAATATCTTTGTAAAGTCTTTTTTTATTAATTCCTGTTAGTTTTGATAACTTAAGATCATATTTAAGCTTTTCAAATAGTTTTTCACCATCAATTGATGTATGTAATCTTTGATTCAAAATTTTTCTTTGAATTTTAGAAAATATCAAAGGAGAAAATACTATTATAAATAAGCCAATTGCAGCTAAAACATCAGTTACTATTGTATCTAATCTGATCATCTTTTTTCTCCCTTTAATCTTATAAAATTATATAAAAAAACTAGGTAAAAACCTAGTTTTATTACATATATTTTCTTATAGTAAGTTTTTTAAAAAAATTTAAAAGACAATTACTAACATTTTTAATAAATTATATTAAAAATAACAATCCTACTGTAACTCCAGCTAATAACGGTGCTAATACTGGCACTCAACTATATTTTCAATCTGATGTTCCTTTATTATTAAAGGGCATTAATGAATGAACAACTCTTGGAGCTAAATCTCTAAAGGGATTAATGGCATAACCAGTTGTTCCCCCTAGTGATAACCCCACTGCTAATATTGTTGTTCCAACTAATATCGGTGCAAAATAGTTTGGCAATCCATTTCCATTTGCAAATTTTCCAAAAGACAATATAGCAACTATTAAAACTGTTGTTCCTAAAAACTCCATAGCAAAATTAAATAATGGGTTTCTTTCAGTTGGAATTGTTGCATGCATAGCAAGTACATTTGATTGGTCTTCAACTTTAAGTGAATTTAAAGTATTTTTAATATGTTTATAATAAACAAAATTAACAATTAACTGACCGATCATAGCTCCTATAAATTGAATTAAAATTACTAAAAAGAATAGTGCAACTGGCGAAAGTCCAACATAACCTCCAAAACCTAAGTTCTTACTTTTATCAGAAATAGCAATGGCAATTGTGACAGCTGGGTTAAAATGTGCTACTCCTCCAAAAGCGTTAGCAATTAAGGCCGCTGTTAACACAGCTAATGCCCATCCTACAGTTATAGCTAAAAATCCACTATTATTACCTTTAGTTCCTTTTAGAACTACATTGGCTACAATACCATTACCTAAAATAATTAGTAATGCCGTACCAAATAGTTCTGTTAATATCAATACAGATCAATTCATATTTTAATCCTTTCTTAAGAATAAATTTTATATTTGCTAAGTACTCTATTTAAATTTCTAATTGTTAATATCTTTTAATCAATTTCTAGTTCTTGAAACTGCTTCTTTTCACCCTTTAATTAATTTTGAAGAATCTCTTTTTGGTTCAACTTTTTTATCTACTTTTCATTTTTCTCTAATATCATCAATGTCCTTTCAATAGCCCACAGCAAGGCCAGCCAAATATGCAGCTCCCATTGCTGTAGTTTCTACATTTTTAGGTCTAATTAACTCGGATTCTGAAATATCAGATTGGAATTGAATTAAGTAATTATTTTTTGAAGCTCCACCATCGACTTTAATACTTTTTATATTTATTTTTGAATCATCTCTCATTGCTTCTAAAACATCATTTGTTTGAAATGCAATTGATTCAAGAGCTGCTTTTATAATATGTTCTTTTTTGACACCTCTATCAAGACCAAATATAGCTCCTCTTGAATAAGGATCTCAATATGGAGAACCCAAACCTGAAAAACTTGGAACAAAATAAACTTGTCTATCATCATTAACTTGTTCTGAATATCACTCACTTAATTGTGTTTTATATATTATTCTTAAATCATCTCTTAATCATTGTAAAGTAGCGCCTGCCATCATTACTGATCCTTCTAAACCATAAGTAAATTTATTATTAATTGAATAACCAATTACTGTTAATAATCCATTTTTTGAGTCAATTTTTTTATCACCAGTATTCATTAGAATAAATGCTCCAGTACCAAATGTAACTTTAATATCACCAGATTCTAAGCACATTTGACCAAATAAAGCAGATTGTTGATCACCAATTGAAGATGCAATTGCTATTTTATGATTTGAGTTTTTAGATAGTAGTTCAGGAAATGTATAACCATAAACCTCACTATTACCTTTTATTTTAGGTAACATACTTAAAGGTATATCAAATAATTTTAATAAATCTTCATCTCATTCATGAGTTGAAATATTATAAAGCATTGTTCTTGAAGCATTTGTATGATCAGTATAAAACTCCTTTCCACCAGTAAGTTTTCAAATAAGTCATGTATTAATATTTCCAAAATATAATTCATTATTTAATGCCTTTTGTTTTGCATCTTTTACATTATCTAAAATTCATTTTACTTTACTTGCTGAAAAATAAGCATCAATTACTAATCCAGTTTTTTCTTTAATTATATCCTTATGAGTTTTTGCCAATTCAATACAAAACTTATCTGTTCTTCTATCTTGTCAAACTATAGCATTATAAATTGGATTACCCGTATTTTTATCCCAAACCACTACTGTTTCTCTTTGATTTGTAATTCCTATTGCTTCAATTTGTTCAGGAGCAATATCTTTTGAATTTAATGCAGAGACTAATGTAGTTCTTTGTGTATTTCAGATTTCAACCGCATCTTGCTCAACTCATCCTTCTTGAGGGTAAATTTGAGAAAACTCCTTTTGATTTGAAGCTACTATTTCACCATTTTTATTGACAACCAAAGTTCTTGCACTAGTTGTTCCTTCATCTAAAGTTACAATATATTTTTCCATTATATTTTTCCTTTCATATAAAGTTATGAAATATTTATAATAATTCATTTTTTGTTAGTAAATTACACTAAAAAATTATTAATGTATTATTAAATATTTTTTAATATACATTAAAGAGACTCTTTATATTAAAGTTGAATAATAAAAATTATTTCCCTCATTATTAAAATAAAATATTTTTTTCATATTTATCTCAATTTAATTTTAGTTCCAAATTCATTTGCTCTTTAACCATATCAATTACATAATCAGCAATTGATGGAGCACAAGAAATACCTGGACTTTTTGTTCCAGCCACATTTATAAACTTATTATTAAATTTTGCATACTGAATATAAAAATCATCTGTTTCTTTATAAATAGGTCTAGATCCTGCAAATCTAGAAATGATTTTTGACATATCCAAAGAAGGTATTATTTTTTTACCTATTTCCTTTATTTGATTAAATTTCTCTTCAGTTATTAAGTTAATATCTTCTTTAGCAACATTATCTTCAGATGTTGGTCCTACTAGTAAATTTCCTTCCAATGTTTTAGCAACAATTACACCCTTACCATGAATTGTTGGAACCATAAATAAAACATTGTTAACTTGATTTTCTTTAGTTTTTTTCAAAACTATATATTCACCTCTTTTAGTTGAGAGTTGAAAATCATTATAACCACTTAGAGCTGATATTTTATCAGCAAAATGTCCTGCACAGTTTATAATAATCTTCGCCTTATAATTTGCATTTTCAGATGATATATCAAAAATATTATTTTCATACTTAATAGAAATAACTTTTTGATTAAATTTAACATCCACTCCATTCTTTTTAGCATTTTTTAGAAGTACACCAGTTAATTCCACTGGATTAATAATAAAAGAACTAGTACATAATAAAGCTTTTGTTACTTCTTTGCTTATAGATGGTTCAAGTAATTGAATCTCTTTTTTATTAATTAAAGTTATTTCTTCTTTTGTACATCCATTTTTAAAACCACCTTCCATTAACATATCAAGGTGTTTTTCTTCTTCCTTATTAAAAGTCAAAACTAGCGAGTTAACAGGCTTATGATTAAAATCTAATTCCTTAAATCAATTTTCTTTATATCTCTTTCGTCCAAGTAAGTTTAACTTTGCATTTAATTTTCCAGGAGTTGGATCAAAACCTCCATGAATTAATCCTGAGTTTCCTGTGGTAGTTTCTAAACCAAAAGAAGCATTGGCTTCTAAAATTATAACCCTCTGCTTAAATTTAGATAGTTCTCTTGCAATTGACGCTCCAATAATTCCAGCACCAATTATACAAATATCATAATTATTTTTAGTCATAAGTATTCTCTTTCTATATAGTCTGTAAATATTCAATTAAATGTAATAAAAATTTTTCTCTATAATTTTTCCACTTTTTCCCTCTTTCAGAAGCTCTAGACTTCAAATCTATTTAATCATAAAATTTCCATTATTTTAATATATATTGGAAATTTTTAGAAATATAAAAAAACTATAATCTATTAAAAAATTTTTTAATAGATTATAGTTTATAGTCCTACCATTTTATTTACAGTTTTTACTCGTATTTATGTCTTTCATAATTAGAAAAAATGTCAATTTTATCTCTACATAAAGATACAAATTCTCTAAATTCTGAACAATATGAGAAATTTCTTGATTTATTTTGTCTTGCATAAATTACAATTTGTTCACTTAATTCTAAGATTCTATCTAATTCATATTTTTCTTCAAAGACAGCAATTCCATGATTTCTAGAAATCATTGCAGCTTGAAACAATCAGAAAAAATATAAAAATGTTTTTTCACCAAGAAATTGATGTGAAGTTAAGTCGAATGCTGCAGCTAATAAATACTCTAATACAGAATCGAAAGTTTCAACAATACTTAGTTTTTCAATAATTTTCTTTAATTTTTTTAAAAACTCTTTACTCTTATCATTTTCACCTTTAAACATATAAGAGTATTTTTTACTTGGATCCAAATATTCATATATTTCTATTAGTTCCTCAAGAATTAATTCATCAAATCTTTTTTTGAAACTTTCTTCATATTCTCTAATTTTTAAAACCATTTTTCTAACTACTTCTCAAGCTTTAATGTGATTTAAAAATTCAACATCAAATTCTTCTAATAATTCTTCATCAGTATAATCGTTTTCTACAAGTAATTCAAAGATTTCCTCTTTTGAATTTTCAATTTTTATTAAGTTTAGATAAGAAGATATGTATTCTGCTCCCTTTTCATTTCAAAAATCATTATTTCTATAAAACATACTAATACCCTCCCTTATTATTATTTTTTATATAAATATTAAAAAAACTATAATCCTACTTTAATGTCTGTTATACATAGTTTTTATTTTTCATTAAATTAATTTAAGATTCTTAACCAATATTTGTACTTGAAAAAGCATATGGTAAAAAATCTTTAACACTATATGAATTAATAAATTCTTTTTTATTATAAACCCATATTGTCTGATTTTCTAAAAGTAATTCAGAAAGAGTTTGTCTACAAGTTCCACATGGAGAGCCAAATCCCTCCGAATCTGTATAAAGTGCTATTAATTCAACATCATTTTTATTATAGCCTTGAGTTATCATTTGCGGTAAAGCAGTTCTTTCAGCACAAATTGAAGGATTATAAGCTGCATTTTCAACATTAACGCCTTTTATTTTTTGACCATTTTTTAAATAAATAATACAAGCTACTCTAAAATTTGAATAAGGTGCATAGGCATTTTTTCTTAATATCTTTAATTCTTCATAAACTTCGTCTTTTTTTAAATTCATCTTTTTTCTCCATTTTACTTAAATAAGTTTTCAATAGTTGTTATTAATGCTGGCAGATATATTAAAAAACCAATAACAACAGATAATAGTGCATTAATAATACTAGCTGCTGCACAAATATCTTTAATTTTTTTTGCTTGAATATTATATTCAAAACTTAATAGATCTACAAAGTTTTCAATTGATGTATTAACGAATTCAAAACCTGTCAATACTCCAATTGTTAGAATAACAATAGATCATTGAGTTGTATCTAAACCAACTCAAATCCCTAATCCAATTGCAAAAATAACAATAATTAGATAGACAATTAATGTCGACTCTTCTCTAAAAGCAGTAAAAATACCTCTAGCGGCATTTGCAAATTTATTTTTTACTCTTGTACCAACCTTTGATTTCTTTTTAATATCATTTTTTCTTGACATATTATTACACCTTTTTCTGCTTTATTATTATACTTTACATTAAAAAAAATGCCATTAAAATGACATTTTATACTTGATATTTTCTTTATCTAAAATTCTATCTGTTAAATCAAACATAACCTTTTCGTCCTCTATGCTAATTTCATGATCATATCCTAAAATATGTAAAAGTCCATGAACAAATAATCAAGCCATTTCAACTTCAATACTATGCTTATATTTTAATGCCTTATTTTTAGCTTCACTAAATGTTATAAAAATATCACCCACTTCTTTAAAATCTAGTTGATTATATATACCAAAATCATCATCAATAGGAAATGAAATTACATCTCCTACATAGTCTTTTTCTCTATATTCCATATTAAGTTGTCTTGATTTAATTTCATCAATATAATTTACTGAAAAACTAAGACTTTGATTAATATCTAATATTTGTTTAGCAGCTTTTAATAATTTATTAAAAAGCACTTCATAACCTTTTAAATTCTCATCTGTATTGTAGTTAAATTCCAATAAATCCTTCATAATAATTCCTCTTTTTTTAGAAAACATTTGATAATAAATAAGAAAGTAATGATATTTTTTCTCCAAATATTAAAACATTATTTGAAGGATATTTTATACTTCCTATATTATTTATGTTTATCTTGATTAAAGAGTTACTATACTCAAGATTAGAAGAATAAACATACATATTTCCTTGATTAGTTTCTAAAATTATATAATCAATTAGAGTTATATTCAAACTATTATTGCTAATTAAATATAAATCAGCATTAATAGTCCCATCTTCATTAATATATTCTTGAATAAAAATTGAACCAGTGTATATTTGTTGTTTTTTTAATAAAACTAAGCTGATAATAAAAATCACTAGTATAAATAATAAGGAAAAATGCACTCTCAAATATTTTTTCATTAAATCACCTCTACTCTACTTTCAAAATATTTAGAATATGCAATATCATGATCGCACATAATTATTAAAGAACTTTTTTTTAACTCCATAAATAACTTAAATAAGTAATAGGCAGTATGTTTATCAACATTACTTAAAGGTTCATCAATTAAATATAAATCTTTATTAGTAAAAAATAAACTTAGAAAATTAATAATTTGCCTTTGACCTTTACTAAGATTTATTCCATTATCATAAATTTTTTTATTTATATCTATATTATTTCTTTCTAATATTTCTATTATTTTAAAATTTTCTAGTATATCTAAATTTATTTTATTTTTAAATTGTTGAATATTATTTCAAACTGTTCCCTTAAATAAATAATCATATTGACCTAAATAAATATTTTTCTTCTGATAAGTTTTTATATTAATTTTATTAGTGTTAACAGTATTATTTAGTAACACCTCTCCTTCATATTTTTTGAAATGTCCCGATAGTATTTTTAACAGAGTTGTTTTCCCGCTTCCACTTCTACCATGAACAAATGTATTTTTATCAAATTTAAAACTAAAATTATTTAAAGCACATTTATCCGATTTATAACTATATAAACTTTTTGCTTCAATAGCTTTTATTTCCTTAATATCTATATAATCATTTTCAATTTTCTCAGTTAAAAAAATAAAATTTAATGATTTATCTGCAATTATTATTTCTTGCATATCAACTATGTAACTTGTTAATTGGTTGAAAAAAATATTTATATAAAAGCTTATTGAAGTATAAAATAACAAGTCTGCTACACTAAATTTATTTTGATTTATATATATTATAGAAATATAAAATATTAAATAGAAAAATATTTTATTTAATAAGGAAAAAATTAACTCTGCTTTATTATTTAAATTAAAAATATTTTTGGATTGTTTTACAGAAGAGTTAAAGTTTTTATAGTTGATTGATTTTATTTCCTCTTCAATATTTTTATATTTTATTTCTTCAAACCCATCCAAGATTTCTCTATAACTATAAGAAAAATTAATTAATTCTCTTTCTTTTTTGATTTTATATTCTTTTAAAATAAAAAATAAGAGCACAGAGAGAAAAACAGATATTGTATTTTGAATTAAAACCAAAGTTAATATTAGAGGAGAAATTAAAATTAGAAAAATGGAAGACATTAAAAAAAGAGTTAATCCCAAAGGAAAAGAAATACTAGATTTAACAATAAAATCAGATAAAAGATTGATATACTCAAGTTTTTTTAATCATTCCTCTTTAGAGTTAGAGTTAAACTTTTCAATATCTAAATTTATCATTTTATTTTTAAATAGAACAAATATATTTTTACTTACTTTTGTTTTAATACTAAAAATTATTTTATTTATAAAATAAGAAATTGAGACTTGAATAATAAAAACAAATAAAAAAATCAGAAAAAGGATTTTCATTCCTTGATTGTTTTTTATTGCAATATTATCCATATATATCTTTAAAAAATTATTTGTAATTAAAATCAGTAAATTTAAAAGAATAGATATTAAAAATAACATAAATATTTCTATTTTAAATTGTTTAATAAAAGTAAATCAATTCAAAATTGTTTTTGATTTAAATTTTATTTTATTATATGGTTTTGTTAAAGATAAAAAACCCTGATAACTATGTTCTAATTCCTCTTCACTCAATCACTTTAGATCTTTCAAATTGGAGTCTGCAACCAAATAATTATTTTTTCTTTTTTTATAAATAATTATAAAGTGCTCATTTTTTTCTTTATTTAAAACATTTAAAATTATTGGATTTGTAATCTCTATAGTTTTAAATTCTTCATAATTACATGCATAGGAAGTCATCTCAATATTATAATTATTTAAAAGTTGCTCCATATCATATAAACTCAACATATCATCACTTAAAGAATTATCAAATTTAACTTCTTTAATTCCAAAATTTTTACTATGATAATAATTTATTAACATAGTTGATACTGCTATGCCACAATCATTTTCACTTTTTTGTATTGAAAATTTATATTCCAATTTTATCACCATTTAATTTATCGCTTAAAAAATAAAAAAAGTTAAATTAAAATTTAACAGCGAATCTTATAAATTCAATATCCGTTCATTTTAAACTAACTTTTTTAGGTCTTCCTTTAATAAAAAAACTAAACAGTAATTCTTCTCCTTTAATTTCAGTTAAAGTTCCAGAAAATTCTGTAAATACTTCAATTGGTTTTTTTACTGTTAAATAAAAGAAACTACCAATATTATGCTTTAATATTTCAAATGATTTAACATTTCTTTCAGCACCAGCACTGGCTACTTCCAAAATATATGTATCATCTAATTCCTTAATATTGTCCAAAAAGTTTGAGATATTCTCATTAGCTTTTATTAATAAATCAAAATCCATATTTTTTTTACTAATATCTTGATTTTCTACTAGAATCTGTAGTACTTTTGAGTCAAAATCATTCACAATATTAAGTTCATAAAGTAAAAAGTCACACTCCTTAAGAATTTCTTTTATATTTTCTAAATATTTATTTTTAATAATCTCTAATGACATATTTACCTCTTTTATAAATTAATTTTATAGCATTTTAAGTTAATAAATAAAAAAAGATAATGATTTTCATTTTAAAAGTCAAATGAAAGTTGTTCATCATCTTTCAATTTTTCTGTAATTTTTAATTTATTAAAAATTTCAATTTGAGTTTGAGTAACTTGGGTTCTCAATTTTAAATCATTAACACTTGTTATTTGTCTATCACTTCGAGCATTTACAATTGAATTTGCCACAGCAAAACCTAATGAATCAATTACGTTAAATGAAGGTACTAATAATTTTTTTCCCTCATCATTTTTTATAATAACAAATCTTTCTCCCTCAGAAATATTAAAATCAATATTTGTAATTTCTATTCCTCTGGCAAGCATCTCTAAGACAACTTCAAAAATTGTTAACATTGCATTTTCTTTTGCCGTTACAGGCAACTTATTATTTTGTCTACTTTTAATATCTTCCATTGTTTTAATAATTGCTTCTTTTCCTTTTAATACTGTTTCCAAATCAAAGAAATCAGCTCTTGTTGAAAATCAAACAGCATAGTATTCTTCTGGATAATAGATTTTATATCAAGCAACACGATAAGCCATCAAAACATATGCAGTAGCATGAGCTTTTGGAAACATATATTTTATTTTTAAACAACTATTAATGTATCACTCGGGAATATTATTTTCTTTCATAAGATTAATTCATTCCTTTGAAAGACCTTTTCCCTTTCTAACACTTTCCATAATATTAAAAGAAGTAGATGAATCTAAACCTTTAGCCATTAAGTAAACCATAATGTCATCTCGACATCCAATAACTTGAGAAATATTTGCTACACCCTCTTTAATTAGGGATTGTGCATTTCCAACATATACATCTGTTCCATGACTTAATCCTGATATTTGTACTAAATCTGCAAAATTTTTTGGTTTCGTTTCTTTCAACATATTTCTAACAAACTGTGTTCCAAATTCAGGAAGTCCAATTGCTCCTGTAGTTTCACCCAGAAGTGAATTAGCTTCAATATTTAAAGCTGAAAGTTCAGAAAATAAAGAATAAACCGCCTTGTCATCTGTTGGAACTTTAATTGGATCAAAACCAGTTAAATCATAAAGCATTCTTAAAGCTGTTGGGTCAACGTGACCTAGTATATCCATTTTTAGTAAATTGTCATGAATGGAATGGAAATCAAAATGAGTTGTTTTTCAATCACTTTGTTCATCATCTGCTGGATAATTTACTGGGGTAAAATCTTCAATTTCATATTCTTTTGGTAGAATAATAATTCCCCCAGGATGTTGTCCTGTTGTTCTTTTAACCCCAGTAGAAAGAGCTGCTAATCGTTCAATTTCTGCTCTTCTAATTAAATCAAAATCAAGATTTTGCTTTTCAAAATATCCCATTGTAAAACCAAAGGCTGTTTTTTCAGCAACAGTAGAAATTGTTCCTGCTCTAAAAACATTATTTTCTCCAAAAATTTCTTTTGTAAAATTATGAGCTATTGGTTGATACTCTCCTGAGAAATTTAAATCAATATCTGGAACTTTATCCCCATCAAAACCTAAGAA
The DNA here is from genome assembly GCF_964019925.1 of Spiroplasma endosymbiont of Cantharis nigra. Lineage (NCBI taxonomy): Bacteria > Bacillati > Mycoplasmatota > Mollicutes > Entomoplasmatales > Spiroplasmataceae > Spiroplasma > Spiroplasma endosymbiont of Cantharis nigra. The sequence goes on along the minus strand of NZ_OZ026470.1, from coordinate 141,361 downwards.
AGTCTCAAAAGGAATATCATGACCATCACCTAATAATTTTGTATTACATTTTGGACATTGTCTTTCTGGTAAATCATAACCACATTTAATTTCTTGTGGGGTCTTAAAATCAGAGTATTTACATTCTATGCATCTATAGTGAGGCTTTAGTGGATTAACTTCTGTAATAAGTGCAACTGTTGCTACAAATGAACTTCCTACAGAACCACGACTTCCAACTAAATAACCATCTTCATTTGATTTTTTAACAAGTAAATGACTAATTCAATAAACAACTGCAAAACCATGTTTAATAATTGAAAGTAACTCTTTTTCCAATCTTTCTTTTACAATTTCAGGTAACTCTTCTCCATAAAGAATTTTTGCATTTTTATAACACTCGTCTGTTAATAATTTATCTACGTTTTCAATATTTGGAGGATAAGATCCTGTTTTAATTGGAATTATATTTTCATCTATCATATCAGCAATTTTATTTGGATTTTCAAGAACAATTTCATTAATTAGTTCACTATTTTCTAATCACTTAAATTCTTCAAGCATTTCTTTTGTTGTTCTCAAATGTTGATCTGGATTATCTTTAACTCTTTGTTTGAAGTCATAAAGAGGATGATAAGCACCACCTAATCCTTTTGTGTTTATATAAATATCTCTAATTTTTTTAAGTTTTGGTTCTACATAATGAGCATCACTTGTTGCAATTATTGGCTTATTTAGTTTTTTTGCAACTTCAATAATTTTAAGAATTATATTTTTTAATTCTTCCTTAGTTAAATCTTCTGTTTGAATTAATTTCTTATACACACTTAAAGGTTGAATTTCAATATAGTCAAAAAATTGTATAGCATTTTCTAACATTTCAAAAGTTCCTGTTCTAGCATTTTCAAAAACAAGTCCATTAACACAACCACTTCCAATTAAAATATTATTTCCATTTCTAACTTCTAAAATTTTTGATTGAAAGACTTTTGGAGATCCTAAAAAACTTTCAGTATGCGAATGAGAAATTAACTTATATAAATCCTTTAGACCTTTTTGGTTTTTTGCTAAAACATTTATATGATAACCTCTTGTTCTTCTAAAGTTTTCATTTTCATATTTATCTTTATTAAATTTATTTCAATCACTGTCAATATCAATTGGAGTTATTTTTTTAGCCTCTGTTCACATATGCTCATACATATTAGTTAAAACCTCTGCATCATAATCAGCACGGTGAGCAATTTTTTCATCATAAAGAATTTGATAAGCCTTTGCAACAGTTCCAAGTCTATGATTTTTTAATCTTGGTTGTAAAAGTCTTCCTAATGACAATGTATCTATAATTGTATTTTTTAATTCTCCATAACCAAGCTTTTTTGCAAATGTTTGTAAAAAATTAAAGTCGAAATTGGCATTGTGAGCAACTAAAATACCATCTTCAATAATATCCATTATATTTTTAAATTCAACTTCAATTGAGTTTTTATCTTCTAACATTTCAGTTGTAATACCAGTTAAATCAGTTGTAAATTTTTTTAAAGACTTTTTAGGTTTAATAAAAATATCATACTTTTTTGAAGTTCCCTTTGCATAATCATACACATTAGCTCCAAACTCAATGATCTCATCAAATTCTGGAGAAAGACCAGTTGTTTCTAAGTCGAAAACAACAAATTTAGCTTCTCTTAACTTTTTACCTTTTGGGTTTTTTACAACTCATGACTCATCATTTAACATGACAAGTTCACTTCCATATATTAATTTAATTTTTTCTTCGTCGCTTACTCCCTTATTAACATTTAATAAAGAATAATAAGCCTCAGGGAAAGTTTGTACATTTAAGTGATCTGTTATTGCAATTGCTTTTCACCCAAATCTTTTTGCACACTCAATATAATCTTTGGCACTACTTACACCATCCATAACTGACATTTTTGTATGAGTGTGAAGTTCAACTCTTTTAACTTTTGCATCATCTTTTCTATAGACTGTTTTAGACTCAATTTTTTTATATTTACTAATATAAAAAATATAACTTTTATCAAAAGAAGAATAATTGAAGTTTCCATTAAATGAAACTCAATCACCCTTATTTATAATTTGGTTTTCAAAGCCCATTAAACTACTTTTTGTTTCTTCTGTTATTTCATCAAAAAAAGTTGGGTCATTATTTCTTTGAAAGAAAATACACATTACAGATGAGGTTCCATCAGTAATTGCAATATTATAAACATTTCTTCCAGCTTTTGATTTTCTAATATTCTTAGAAATAACTTCTCCATGAATTGTTACATTTTGAGCATCTTCTTCCAAATCAATTATTGATTCATAGGTTGGTGTATTTAAAATATCATTATTTGATTTATATTTATACTTTACAGATGATGAGAGACTTTGAGTTTCAAAATTACTTTTTTGAGTATCTGGGATATATTCAGCTGCCTTTTGATACTTTTCTCTAATTGATTCCAAAACATCATTTTCTAAATTTTCTTTTACTCTAATTTCTAAATCAATATCTCTAAAACCATATTTTAATAATTTATTTTTATAATATTGTTTATGTTCTTCTAAAAGTGATTTTTCAGTTTCATTTGATACATTAAAAAATACCATTCTATGTTCTTCTATATAATCAACATTTGATGGTGAAAGAATTTTAATAGTACCTGTTTTTACTTCTGCTTTTTGTTCTTTTACATACTCAATATGGTTTCAAATTAATTCCTTTGAGTATAATTCATTTTCTACTCAAAAATTTAATTTTGTAGAAACTAATGTATTTATTAACATAATAGTTTCAATTTTATGTAATAAATGAATTGGTAAAAAATCTTTAATTTTAATAAAGACTCTTAATTTATTTGCACTTTGACTAAACTCAGCTTCTTTATAAAAATGGGCTTGCTCAAAATATGCTTCTTCATCTGAATTTAAAAAAACGTTTAAACTATCAAACAGATCCTTAATTTGTTTATGCATATTTATTTTTCCCCCTTTTATATATTTATACTATGAAATCTTTAATTGTTATCATTATAAACAATATTAAAAATAAAATAGCTCCCGTTGCATTAACAATTACTTTATATTTTGTTGGCAACTCTTTTCTTATAACCATCTCAATAAAATTTTCAAGTAATCTATATCCATCAAGTGGTGGTATGAAAATTAAGTTTAAGATGAATAGATTTGCACTAATTGTAGCCACATAAATAAAGAACTGTTCAGGACTTGAAAGTAAAGTTGCTGTTTGTTTAGCAACTCCAACTGGTCCTACTAGATTTGAAAATTTACCTGTAAATATATTTCCAAATGCTTCTAAAATTGAAATAGAAGCCTTAAATGTTTCACCCCAACCAGCACCATATGCTTGAGCTGTTGTTTTATAAATTCTACTTGGAGCACTAATTCCAATACTACTTGCTGGTTCAAATTCTTTTAATTGTGTCAATTTTCCCTGCTCATAATTTTTTAAAGCAACTCCACTATATGGATCAACTTTTTTATACATAAATTGAATTTTAACATTCTCTTTATCTTTTGAAAGAGGTAAATTATCAATGAAGTTATAAACTGTCTTTGTATAACTGACAGCTTTTTGATTATCAACTTCATTTATTTTAGCATTACATTCTCTTGTACTTTCTAAATCACTACAGATATTATCAAAAAGAATAACTTCTTTTGTTTCTTCTGTTGCCGTCATTTTTCATCCTCAAATGATATATTCTTGACCGATATAATTAATATTATTTTCTGTTTGTGTTTCATTTTCTAAAATAGCTTGCGCAGCTATTTTATTTTGATCATAAATTGCTCCAAAATAAGTCATGTCATTTTTTTTAGCACCTACCGCTGCAAAAATGGTTGTAAATAAAAGTAAGGCCACAAATAAATTCATAGCAGGTCCTGCTAAAATAAAAAACATTTTTTTTCATCTAGCAATATAATCTAATTTTCTCTCATCAGGAACTACAATATCTTCTCTATCTTTTGGTGGATCACTTTTATCTGAAGCAATTGAACAATATCCCCCTAGAGGAAATGCTCTTATTGAGATTCAAGTTTCCTTGCCTTTGATAACAAAAAGTCTAGGACCAAATCCAATTGAAAATTCATAGACATATGCTTTAGCAACTTTAGCTAAAATTAAATGTCCTAATTCATGAATAGTAATTAGTAAAAGCATAATCACTATTCCTATAAAGAAAGCTAGAACTACCATTCCACTACTAACTTCATTCATATTTATCCCTCAATTCTTTTAATTGTTTTTTCTCTAATAATTTTGTCATATTTTAGTATTTCTTCATAACTTATTAATTCAATATTTTCACATTCCTTAAATATTTTTTCAACTATTTCAGTTATTTGATAGAAATTTATTTTTTCCTTTAAAAAGTATTCAACACATATTTCATTTGCCGCATTTAAAGCAATTGATTTTGAATTATTTAACTCCAAACACTGTAAAGCAAACTTAATTGGTTTAAATCTATCTTGGTCAATTTCTTTTAAATCTAATCTTATTAAATCATTAAAATCTATTTCTTTTTGCTTATAATATGAATTTTTTTTAGGAAAGTGTAAAAAATAATTTATCACTTGTTTCATATCAGGGAGCGAAAGTTGTGCTTTTATTGACCCATCATTATAACCAACCATTGAATGAATTATTGATTGAGGATGTAATAAAGTTATAATGTTTTTAATTCCAAATAAATGATAAGCTTCAAGGATTTCAAAAGCCTTATTAAACATTGTTGAACTATCAATAGTTATTTTTGAACCCATATTTCAATTAGGATGTTTTAGAGCTTTAGCTAAACTTACTTTTTTAGTTTCTTGTAAAGTTAAGTTTCTAAAACTTCCCCCTGATGCTGTTATAAATAAAACTTTTGCTTGATTTTCTTTTTCTAGACATTGAAAAATTGCACAATGTTCTGAATCTAAAGGATATATTTTTGTCTCACTTTTTTTTAACATATTATTTATTAAGTTTCCAGCAGTAACAAATGATTCTTTATTTGCATTTAATAAGACTAAGTTATTTTCAATTGTTTTTAATGTAACTTGTAAACCATAAAAGCCACTTAAAGCATTAATAATTATTTCATCATCCTTGCTAAAAATATCTAAAATATTATTTGTTAAAAAATCAACCTTTGGATATTTTAGTTTTAAATATTTTAATTCCTTTTTTGAATATACTTTTTTAATTGCTGGGAAAGAAAGTAAAAAAGATTCAATTTTTGAATCATTTTCACCAACACTCAAAGCTATTAAATTAAATTTATCTTTATTTTCTTGCAATAATTCTATGCATTGTTGACCAATATTTCCTGAAGCTCCAAATAATACAATATTTTTCACTTTAATTAGGCAACACTACTAATAAAGATAAATAATATAAATAATGAAAATAAGATTGAATCCATTCGATCTAAAGCACCACCATGACCTGGAATTAGGTTTGAGTAATCTTTAATGTTAACTTGTCTTTTAACTCATGAAAATAATAAATCTCCAAACAATCCAATTATTGGAAAGACAATTGCCAATAAGATATAAACAATTATTTCAAGAGCAATTGATTGACCACCCAATGATTGCATTGGTTCTCTTAATGGTTGAAAGTTTTGTAGTGGTGGTGCAAATTTAAAAATCATTGCAAAGATAATTCCAGAACCTGCAGCAACTCCAAGTCCAATTAAAGCACCCTCTCAAGTTTTTTTAGGACTTATATTTGGACTTAATTTAGTTTTTCCAAATCTCATTCCACCAATATATTGGAATGAATCACTTAAAATAATCATCATTCAAATTCAAACAATTGTAACAAATGAGAATCTGGCACTAAATTTAACTTCATTAGTTTCTGAATTAATTGTTTCTACTAATCCTAAAGAAGAAATTGAAAATGCTTTTAATCCCATAATTATAACCATTGTCATAACAAAGTTTATTAAAGCATTTTTAACATCAATTTTCTTATCAGCAAATCCAACTATAATTGTCACAATCAAATAAATTGTAACTAAAAGTGGAAATTGTCATGCTTTTAATCATGTATCCAAACTCATTGATCTGTAGAATGAGAAATTATACATTTGAAAACTTAAAGGAAAAATAAATATTGCTGAAGCAAACATATTCATTAGCACTTGATAATATCATTTTTTAAATCCCATTGTTTTATTCATTTCAAACATACATATTCAAAGTAAACCAATAGTTAGAATGATTGAAGTATATGAAGCAGCTTCAGCATTTAAATCTGTATAAGTTTTCAATGAAGTATATATTGCTCCAGAAACAACAAAACCTAAAAGTAATGCTAAAAGTACTATTGTTGAAAGAACTCTTATTTTAAAATTACGTTTAGCAGATGGAAGTTTGAAACGATTTTTACCAATTTCACCATTTATATCTGGAGTAACTTCAACTGTTTCAGGCATTTCAAACTCATTTTTATCTTTATTTTTTTTCATCTTGAATAACCCCAAATCTCCTATTTCTATTATTATATTCTTCAATAGCTAATTTTAAATCGTTTTTTTTAAAGTCTGGTCAATATGTATCTACAAAATATAGTTCTGCATAAGCTAATTGAAGTAACATAAAATTACTCAATCTTTTTTCCCCACCAGTTCTAATTAGTAAATCTATTTGAGGAGCATTTTTTGTATATAAATTATCTATAACTGTATTAATAGAAAAATCTTCAATTGATAATTTTTTACTATTAATATCATTAAACACTATTTTAAAACAATTTTCCACCTCTTCAAAAGAACCATAATCTAAAGCAATGTGAACAATAATTTGATTTGCCTCTTTAGTTTTTTCTTCCATTTCTTCTAAAGCTTTTCGAGTTTTTTCAGGTACTATATTTCTTCTACCAATTCATACAACTTTAATACCTTCTTTTAAATATTTTTCTTGTTGTTTTTTTGAAAAAATTTCAGATGGAAATTGCATTAAATAATTAACTTCTTGTTGTGGTCTTTTTCAATTTTCTGTTGAAAAACAAAACATTGAAACATATTTTATACCATAGTTTTTTGCATCCAAAATTGTTGGATAAATATTTTCCATGCCAATTTTATGCCCATAAGTTCTTTGCTTATTTTTTTCTTTTGCCCATCTTCCATTACCATCTAAAATGAAAGCAACATGTTCTAATTTTTTAATGAATATCCCTCTTTTTTATTTAACTACTTGTAATTCTCTCAATGGTGTTGTTAAGAATTCATAACCAGTTTTTGTAACTAAGATATCATCTTCAATTCTTACTCCCCCAATTCCAGGAATATAAATTCCTGGTTCAACAGTTACACACATACCTTCTTGCAAAGTTTTATCTCCTGCAACTGAATTATAAGGCTCTTCGTGAATTTCAATTCCTAAACCATGACCAGTTCCGTGAGTAAAATATTGACCATAACCTTTAGACTCTATATAGTCATAACAAATTTTATGTACTTCATTTCCCTTAATTCCTGGTTTAATACTTTCAATTCCTAACTGTTGTGATTGATAAACTATTTCATAGATTTCTTTTAACTTTTCATTATTTGAATTTCCAACAGCAAATGTTCTTGTTTGATCAGAACAATAGCCATTATAGTAACATCCCATATCTAATGTGACAAAATCTCCTTCAGCAATTATTTTATCAGTTGGTACTGCATGAGGCATACTTCCATTTTCACCACTAGCCACAATTGTATCAAAACTTAATTTCTCAGCTCCATTTTTTAAAAATGAATCACTTACAAATCTTGCTAATTGTTTTTCACTGATACCTGGTTTAACAAAATCTAATACTTCCAAAAAAACTTTATGAGTGATATCACAAGCTTCTCTAATTTGATCAATTTCTCATTTTTCTTTAACCATTCTTATTGCATCAAAATTATGTGAAATAACTTCTGCTTTTAAATGCTTTTGAAAAATTTGAGCTTCTTTGACAAAAACTCAATCACTTTCATATACAATGGTTTTTACATTATTTTCCTTAATTTTATTATTTAATAAGTCATACAATTTTCCAAATTCAACTATTTCATCAATATTTATTAATAACTTTGAGTTTCCTGCAGCCGTAATATATCTACCATCTACAAATAAGTAAGACTTATTCTTTGTATATAAAATATATCCTAATGATGAATGAAATCTTGAAAATCAATATCTATTTTGAGGTGAATATAATAAAATTGCATCTGCATCTGTTTCTTTTAAAATTTTGTTTAATAAGTCTTTTTTCATAGTTAATAACTCCTTATATATAACTATACAAAAAAAGGGATGAAAAAACCTTATAAAAAGTATTTTCTATCCCTATTTTTTTTGTTTATGAACTTGGTGTGAATTACATTTAAAGCAATGTTTTTTAACTTCAATCTTTTCTTTTCTTTTGTCGTTTTTTGCTATGTAGTTTTCTTCTTTACAAGTTGCACAACGTAAAATAACTCCTTCACGCATAGTCTTAAGCCTCCTTTTGGTACTGTCTTTAAGATAATAAGCAAATTAATAATACCAAAAAAAATCATTAATTCTTGGTTTTTTTTAAATTTTCATTTATTTTATTTAAAAATAAAACTATTTAAAAAACTAGATTTTTAAAATATTGTTGCACTGTGAGCTATATGTAGTATTATCTATATAGATAGTTATCTATATAGATAACTATCTTAAGGAGGCACTATGTTAGGAATTTATTCATTATGTACTTGTGAAGTATGTACTTGTACAAATTGTCAATGTGGAAAATAAAAGATAGAGTTCTTGTAAAAAAGAACTCTATTTTTTTTCATTACAATTTGAACAAAATAGTAAACTTTTTTCAACTTGAATTTCAGAAACAAACAGTTTTAATTCGTCAATAACTTGACTATTAACTTTATAGATTTTAGAGTTTTTTTCTTTAAAAGATGTTATCAATCCCGCCTTTTCAAGCATCTTCATATGATAGCTTAATGTTGGTTGTGTTATATTTAAATTATCTAAAATATTTTGTGCGCATTTACTACATCCACAATCGCAGATCATATTTATTATTTGCAGCCTTGTAGGATCTCCAAGAGTTTTAAAAATTTCTGCAAATTCAATATATTTATCTTTCATATATTCTCCTTAAAAAATCTTTTATTTAAGATTAACCAAATTATACCAATTTTTAAAAATATTTATCTTTATGATTTTTTTAATAAATAAAGCAATAATGCTTAAATATGTGTAAAATAATAATAGTAATTTAGGAGTGAGAAAAGTGAGAAAATTGCTTAATATAATTTCATCAACAGCATTAGTTGGAACATCAACTTTAGCTGTTATTTCTTGTAGTTCAAACAAAAAATTTAATGAATTTAAAGGTTGAATTAATAATAAAGAGTCATTTATCTTATATATGGGAGCAGATGATTGTCCACATTGTAAGGACTTTGATAATGCTAAAAAAGATTATAGTGATAAATTTGATTCAAAAATGAATGAACTAAATACAAGTTATGAACAAAAAGTTGTTAATCAAGGACCAAATTATCCAGATTCAATGACAGCTTATGGTGAAAAGTTAAATAATAAAGTAGACTTTAGGGAATTCAAAACAGAAGAAGTTCAAAATAAATTCAATGAAAAATGAAGTAAAAATATTTTAGATTGAATGATTGAAGAAGTAACTGAAATTTATAAAACTAAAGTTTTTGGAAATACTGGAATAAACGATAAAATTGCATACAATGAATCTAAAAAGAAAGTAAAGACTTATTTTAATAACAATAATGGAGTACCAATGTTTATTATTATTAGAAATGGTAAATTAGTTTCTTGAGAAGTTGGTTTTGGTTCATCAGAACAAGGTTGAACAGAAAAAATAATTGATGAATTATTTGAACCATTAATTATTGCAATGAATAACAGCGATCAAGAAACAGTATTTATTGATAAAGTCGATAAAGGGCAATCAACTGGTGGAGGAGAAACACCTGATCCAGAAGGACCAGATCCAACCGATCCAGGTACCGATCCAGGAGAAGAACTAGCAAACACATATAAATTTAACTACTTAATTGAACAAGATGATTTAATAAATAGTTATTCAGTTAATAGTTTTAAAAATAAATAAATAAAAATCTTCTAAATTTAGAAGATTTTTATTTATTGCAAAGCTTATTATTAATTTTAAAGCTCTATATCTATATCTCAAATTAATTTGAATAAATAGATATTTCATCAATCCACTTCTCCAGCTAATTCTCCATATTCCTTTAATGATTCTTCTTCTCCGTTTTTAAAACGTATTATAAGATAGCTTGAATTGTTAGATTGTATTCCAAAACAATATCATCCCTTAATAGTAGTCTTATCGACTTTATCAACAAGTTTTCCATTGTAATCATATATTTTTACTATGTTTGGATTTTTTTCTTCACACGATATTACCATAGTACTTGTAGAAGCAATTAGACCTGTAATTGCAAATAAAGTTAAAAAATTTTTCATTGCTTTGTTCCCTTTTGTTTTTATATATTTATATTATAAAGATTTAAATTAAAGTTAAATTAAAGAAATAAAAAAAGCACTTATAAAGTGCTTTTTTAATCAAGTCCGTAATAATGGTCCCCGGGGCCGGACTTGAACCGGCACGACCGCTTAAAGTCGCTGGATTTTAAGTCCAGTGCGTCTACCAATTCCGCCACCCGGGGATTAATAATAAAAATAAATGGTGTCCCGTATAAGACTTGAACTTATGACCCACTGGTTAAAAGCCAGTTGCTCTACCGACTGAGCTAACGAGACGTTAATAATAAAAATAAATGGCTGGGCTAGCAGGATTCGAACCGGCGCATGAGGGAGTCAAAGTCCCTTGCCTTACCGCTTGGCTATAGCCCAATTACTGGTGGGGAGTGACGGATTCGAACCGCCGAACCGTAAGGAGATGGTTTACAGCCACCCGCGTTTAGCCACTTCGCTAACTCCCCATAGATATAAAATATAAAATTGTGGTGCTGACTAAAGGAGTTGAACCTTCGACCTATTGATTACTAGTCAATTGCTCTACCAACTGAGCTAAGTCAGCAATTATCCTTTTTTTGTAAAAGTAAGAACCTTTTCAATTATACAAAAAAATAGAATATAAAGTCAATATTTTTTCAAAAGAAATAAAAAAAAGCACTCTGGGCGGAGCACTTATTTAAAACTTCTAGAATAGCTAATATTATAAATCTAAATAATTATGTTCATTTGATAGGGCTAAATAAACATTATGGGCTAATGATTTTTAAAACTATTCCAGACTTATTTATTATATTTTAAATTTTCTTAAATTTCAATGGTTATTAAATGGAAATTTGAAAATATTAAATATTCTCGTTAGTTAATAATTTTAAAATCAACTTTTCATTTTGAGCCTTATCTTTTATTAAAATTAAATCCTCTGCCTTTTGTTTGAAAACTTTTATATCATCTCTATTTGTATAAAGTGTCATTACAACTTCTCCCGATTTAACAAACTCATTTGTAGTTTTATTTAAGTAAATTCCAGCAGCAAAATCTATTTTTTCTTCTTTTGTAGCTCTACCTGCTCCTAAATGCATTGAAAGATAACCTAGTTCATCTGCTGAGGAAAATGCAATATATCCCTCTTTTTTTGCCTTAATTTCAATTACATGTTTTGTTGAGAAATTTTTTTCATAGTCTAATATAACACTAAAATCGCCATTTTGAGCCTCTATAAAGTCTCTAAGCAAGTAAGCAGCACTCTTATCGTTTAAAACCTTAGTTAATTCATTTTTAGCTGTTTTTAGGTCTTTAAAAACCTTATTTTGAACTAAAGTTAAACCAGCTGCAGTTACACATAATTCAACTAAATCTTGTGGCCCTTTTCCATTTAATGTATCCCAAGCTTCTTTAACTTCAATTGCATTACCAATAGCTCTTCCTAAAGGTTGATCCATATTTGTAATCATAACACTAACATTTCTCTTGTGTTCTTTTCCAATTGTTATCATTGCTTTAGATAAGGCAATAGCACTAGCTAAATCTTTCATAAAAGCTCCACTACCCATTTTTACATCCAAAATAATGCTATCAGCAGGGATTACAAGTTTTTTTGACATAATACTTGAAGCTATTAAAGGAATTGAATCTACTGTACCAGTAACATCTCTTAAAGCATATAATTTCTTATCAGCAGGAACAATATCACTTGATTGACTCATAATTGACATTCCCACTGTATTTAAAATTTCTTTAAACTTTTCTTCACTAATTTCTCCAGTTCACCCTGGACAACTTTCAAGTTTATCAATTGTTCCTCCAGTTTGTCCCAAACCTCGCCCCGATAATTTTGCAACCTTGACTCCAAACTTAGCAACTAGTGGAGAAAAAATAAGACTTGTTTTATCACCAACTCCTCCAGTTGAATGCTTGTCAGCTTTTAAACCCACTACATCATCTAAATTATAAGTTATTCCTGAATTAATCATTGCTTGTGTAAAATTGGCAATTTCAGATGAGCTCATTCCATTAAATCAAATTGCCATATTAAATGCTGCCATTTGATAATCTTTTAATGTGTTATTAACAAAAGAATTAACCACTCAAAAAATTTCTTGAGAAGTTAATTCAATTTTATTTTTCTTTTTATTGATGATTTCTGCAAAATTCATTCTTATCTCTCCTACTTATATAAATTAATAAAAATTAGTTCTATTTTTTTTATCTACTTTTTTTGGTTGAAGACCTAATTTTTTAGGATCTCAATCTTTATATAAATTGATATTTTTTTCTACTTCTTTTTGCACATTTTTTGTTAACATTTCAGTTTTAAGTGAAATAAATTTTTCTGGCATCATTGGTTTTCCAAAAACCACTTTAATAACAAATCTACCATGCTTTCTTTTTTGAAATAATTTATAAGAATCAATTATTGAAACTGGCACAATTGGTACATATGCCATCTGTGCTAATTTCATACTTGCTGACATAAACTCTTCTGGTTCTTGTTTTGCACTACGAGTCCCTTCTGGAAAAATTACAACTGATCTTTTATAATCAGAAATTAATTCTTTTGCCTCTTTCATAGCACTCAATGCACTTCTTGGATTATTGCGATCTAAAGGAACATTATCTGTTAAATTCATAAAATGCTTAAATATTTTAGTTTTTCATAATTCTTGTTTTGCTATAAAAGCAACAGGTTGTTGTAATGAAAAATTATTAATTGCTAACATTAAAATTGAGTCCAAATTTGATTGATGATTTGGAGCCAATACTATTCCACGATCTAATCAGTTTTCAATTCCAATTACATCAATTTGCACATTAGCAATTTTTAAAACCTTTCTAATTTTCTTTTTAACTCAGTTATATCTTCACTCTTCAGAATATAAGTTAGGATCTTGCTTTATTTTTCTTGTTATTTTTTTTGCTTTTGCTGTTACTCTTCAAATACTTCAAGCATTTGTAAATAGTCTTCACTTACTTACATAAGCCATTTCTTTTTTATCTTTATCTTCTTGATTCTCTTTTTCTTGCTTTAATACAATTTCTTTTTTAACTTCTAATTCTTGCATAAATGTTACCTTTCATAGTAATAAGTCGTAAATTCACTAAACTCTATCTTATTGATTAGTCTAAAAATACTTTCATCTCATTGAGGTGCAAAAATATTTCCTTGATAATCTTTATTTATAATACTAACTACTAGTTTATCTGCATACTCTAATGCACTTTTATAAATTTGAGAACCGCCAATAATAACAAGCTCTTCGTCTTTTACTTTATATTTTTTTAAAATTTCTTCTAAATTACTAGATACTTCTAAATTATTATAACTCTTTTCTAATTCTCTTGAAGTGATTAAAATATTTTTTCTATTGGGTAATGGTTTTTTTGAAAGTGAGTCCCATGTATTTCTCCCCATTAATATAGTTTTTCCTCTTGTATAATTAATAAAATGCTGCATTTCTTCTTTTATATCTCAGGGTAACTTATTATCTTTTCCAATAATCTTATTTTTACTTTGGGCTCATATTAAAGAAATCATTAAACTGCCACAGCTCCTTTTAATGCTGGATGACTTTCGTAATCCTCTAAGCTAATATCTTCAAATTTAATGTCAAAAATTGATTTATTATTGGAATTAATTTTTAAAGTTGCTAATTTTTTTGGTTCTCTTATTAATTGTGCTTTTAATTGTTCCACATGATTTGAATAGATATGTGCATCACCAATTGTATGAATGAAATATCGAGCTTTTAAATTACATTCACTTGCCACAAGTTCTAATAATAAGGAATAGCTAGCAATATTAAATGGAACTCCCAAAAATATATCCCCACTTCTTTGATAAAGTTGCAAATCTAAGAAGCCATCTTTTGATACATAAAATTGAAATAGTGAGTGACATGGTGGCAAAGCCATTTGTTTGATTTCAGCAGGATTCCAAGCAGAAATTATATGTCTTCTTGAAAAAGGATTTTCTTTAATATCATTAATTAAATTTTTAAATTGATCTATTCCATTAAAATCCCTTCATTGCTTGCCATAAACTGGTCCTAAATCTCCATATTTATCAGCAAATCTTTTACTTTCTTTAATCTTTTGAATAAATTCCTCTAAACTTTCATTTTTAAAATCTTTAGACTTTTTATAAATTTCATAAGGTCATTCATTTCATATATTTACTTTATTATCAACTAAATATTTAATATTAGTATCACCACTAATAAATCAAAGTATTTCATGCACTATTGCCTTAAAAAAGACTTTTTTAGTTGTAACTAATGGAAAACCATCTCGTAAGTCATATCTTGATTGAGTTCCAAATTTTGAGATAGTTCCAGTATTTGTTCGATCTAATCTTTTTTCTCCAGTTTCAAAAATTTGTTTTACCAAATCCAAATATTGTTTCATATTATCACCATTTAAGATTATATATGAGAACAAATAAAAGTATAGTCATTTTTTATCTTCAAGTACTGTTAATGAGTAAATTAAGATTAAATTAAAAAATATTTATATATAAAAAAACAATTAGTAGTTAAATACTAATTGTTGAATAAATTTTAAAATAATATATAACTTATTTTTTATCTACTTTTAAATTACTGTTCTCTTTTTTTATTGTTTCTTTATCTTCAATTGCTTTATGAACTGATTCCATGTTTATTGGCAATTTAACAAGATTAAGTATTAATATCGATTTACTAATAAAATAAACAAATACTCAATTAATTTCTTTTAATTGATTAGTTGCAAAAATAATAGAATTTTCAACTTCATTATACTTAAATGATTTAATTTTTTTAGATATTAAAAAATCTCTAAATGCTAATGTATCAAAACTATCTTGCAAAAATAGTTTGTATTTGTTATAAACATTTAATTCCTGTTTTGAACCCGAAAAAATTAGTTTTCCACTGTCAATAACTAAATAATTATCAATTATCTCATTAATTTCATCAATGTTATGAGCAGTTATTATAATTGTTTTGCCCTCTTCTTTTAATTTAATTAAAAGATTTTTAACTTTATTTCTTCAATATGAGTCTAAATTAGCTCCAGGTTCATCAAGAATAATTATTTCTGGATTCTTTAAAAAAGTCAAAATTAAGTTAACTCTATTTTTCATTCCCCATGAAAAATCTTTAACTTTTTTTTCAATTGCATCTTCAAGACCAAAGAAATTAACTCAATACTCAATTTGAGTTTTAATAAATTTCTTTTTTAAACCCATAATTAAGCAAATATTTTTTAAATATTTATTTAACGAAATATTTTGTAAAGAAAAATCAATTTGAGTATAAAATCCTATTCCCTTATTCTCCTGATAACCATTTTTTCCATTAATATTCTTGTCATTTATTTTTATAACTCCACTATATTTTTTGTTACAACTTATTATTGAATTAATTAAAACACTTTTTCCTGAACCACTTGTTCCAAGAAGTGCTGTAACTTCTCCTCTTTTAAACTTAAAAGAGATTTCTCCTATAGAATTTTTTTTAAATTTTTTAATATAATTTTGTATTTCTATAATATTTTCATTATTATTCATTTTTTCTCCTTATTATTTAATATCTATTTTTTTAAATTTAATAATTGCAAAAGAAATATTGAATATAGAAAGCAAAGATAATACTATTATGAAGTATAGAGGATTAAAATAATTATTATAAGTATCCTTTTCAATTATATTTTTATCATTAAGTTTAAATGTATATTCAACATATCCTAAAAATGAGCTCTTTTGATTATCAAAAGTTATTTTTGATTCAGAATATGGTAAAAACCAAAAGTCACTATAAGAGAAACCAGAGTGTAAAGTATAATTTGATCACATTCCATTAAAAATGTTAATATAAGAAAAAAGATTTAATTTTTTTCTTGTTGAATAATACTTATTTCAATCTGCAGCTGTTTTATTTACAGAGTATGTTGTTGATTCAATGTATCTGTCGGTATACTTAATAAAATATTGTTCAAGTATTCTAGTACAAAGCATTAAGTCAAAGTTTAAATCGTTTCTAATTAAAGAATAGGTATTTTCATCATTTTTTAAAGTAAATGCTTCTTTAAAAGTACCTGCAAGTTGATAATTATACATTGATAATAAGTAATCTTTTTTAAAGTTAGTTAAATTATTTTTACTTTTATTAGTGATACTATTTTTATCAATTGAGTTCTCCATAAAAATGAATGTCTCAAATAAGTCAACCTTTTCTTTTTGTAAATCTTTAAACTCATTATTTATGTATATTGAAAAATTATATAAATCTTCTAATATTAGTTGTTTTTCTTTATTTTGCTCTGAATCTACTAATATTTTTAACTCATCAATAGAAATAAAAGTATTTTCTAAAGTCAACTTAAGACTTAATTCATCATTAATTGCTCAATCAATTGGAATATTAGAATCATTACTTGGTAAATTATTTATAAATAAATTATCTCTTTCAATTACTAATGGCTCTCTTTTTATTATTCCTAAATCATTTCATAACTCTTCAACTCTTTGCTTAATTATATTTTCATTTGTATTAAATTCATTAAATTGATATTCATTTTTTATAAAAAAATCATTTGTATATTTTGATAAAAAATTATATTTAATTTTATTTTGACTAACATAATGTTGAAAGTCAAAGGCCTCATATAAATCAGGAACTGTTAATAATTGATTATTATTAAACTTTATTGTCATTGACTTTTCATTTGTCTTTTGAAAGTTTGTTGGTAAATTTGCAATAAATGTTAGTGATAATATTAAAGTACAAATAATAGTTGTAGTTTGTAATGAAAATATAAATATTAAAAATATAATAAAATTCAATATTAAAAAACCAGAAACTAGAGTGTAAATTAAAAATACTAGTGTAATTCTTAAAAGAACTGGATTAATAATAAAACCACTAAATACAATATTTATAATATTAATTAAAATAAATGTCATAAGAGTATTTAATAAAACTGTTATATAAATTATTGATCATTGACTAATAAAAAAATTTGTTCTAGAAACCTGATTTGAAATGGAAATAAATGTAGTCTTATCTTCCATTTTATTATGATAAAAAAACTGTACCATCCTTAAAATTAGAATAAATAAAAAACAAGATATATAAAATAATATATAAAAGTTAAAAGCTAAAACTACTTTTTCTTGTTCTTTCATGAATAAAGTTATAATACCAAAAATAATTGAACTTATTAATAACATAAAATTTAAAATTACAAATACTAACTCATTGAAAATATTTTTAATATTAAATAATAGTAAAATTCTAAATGGAACCTTACTATATAAAATTTCCTTTTCTTGCATATTCTTAAGGCCTTCTAATTACTTTCAGCTCTTTTAATAAACATTTTACGATTATTTTCTTTTCATATTCCTTTAATAAGAAATTTCACATTAATAAAGTTTTGTTTAAATATTCATTCTAATTCATTCTCAGCAAAAGATCCGTAATATCCACCTTGAACTATTCCTATGTCATCAACTCTATGTCAAGCACCAATACTATCTCTGTTAATTGCTCAATTAAATATACTTTGATTTGAATTCTCTAATAAAATATCTCTGTGTTTTTTTAAATTTGTATTATTTAAACTTAAGCTATTATTAAGTTCTTGCGTAAATTGATTTCCGCTAACCTTAATTCCATTTCAAATATTATCTGCATCTCCTGAAACAGAACTTCCATTTCCAGAAAAACTAGCTATAGGTAAATCTTCAGCTCCTCTTGGTTTAATATCAAAAATACTTTGAAACTCTTGTATTCCAGAAATCATATTATAATACATTGCACCAAATAATGAAGAAAAAGCTGCCTCTTCTCTATTCTCTTTAGTTTCAAGATTTGATACTGCAATTGATGTAAAAATAGATAAATCATTAATTGGATGAATGTAAGATTCATTTATTTTAATTGACAATCCCTTTAATTTCACTTCTCCAAAACTTATAGAATTATTTTTAATTTCATCTTTAATTTTTGAATTTTCTATTGAAGATTCTTTTTCAAGATTACTAATAAAATTATTAAACTTTACTAAATAGTCTTTTTGAAAATTCATAAAATTATCTCTTAGATAATTGTACATATATGTATTAATATCAGAATCTACTCCAAATATTTGTGCCTTAGAATTATTTTCAAATTTACTAAATATACTATTATACATTTTTTGACCACCGCTCATACTATCTTTTCAATCATAGCTTTTAGCAGTATTTGCATTTACAAAATCCTTTTTAGTAAATTTGTCAAAAATAATATCTCCATTAAATTCTAATGGTACTGATGGAATTTGTTTAAAGTATTTACTTTTCATATAAGTTATAATATTTTCTTTAAATGCTTTCCCTTCATAAATATTTTTAAAGTCATTATTTTTTGGTAAAAATACTTTTTTATATTGATCATCATTATAACCAAAACTTTTTGCATCTAATCAACTATAATCTTGACTTTCTAAAAAGTAGTCACTTTTAATACCTTTTTCTAAATTACTAATTGAAGCAATTAATAATTCATTAGAAGTTAGTGTAAATATAAAATTTTTTGAACTTTTATAAGAAGCAGTTTGACCCTCTGAATCTAAATATTGAAAATTAAATACTAAGTTTACTTTTATATAAGATAGAAAGCTATCTTCCCTTTGTGAATTATTTATTGAATCTTCAGTATAATTTATTTCTAATGTATTTCAATCAACATTAAAGCCATTATATAAATTTATTCCTTCTAAAAGGATAGAATACTTTTTAGAGTCAATATTATCCAATAAAAACTTTTTAAAATTATCTTCTTGAACAATTTTTTGAATATCTTTTATTAATAATATTTTATCATTTTCTGATAATTTATCACCAATTAAAGCTTCTTTTGGATTATTACCTAATAACTCTTTAATTTTTCTCATTTGTATGAAATTATAAATAGTACTTTGATTTGATGTAAGATCAAAGAAATTATTATTTATTTTTAATCAATAACTTTCAATAACACTATTTAAATCTTTTTTTAATTCTTCAATTAAAGCCAATTTTTCATTTGGTATCACTGTTGGTGGTACTGTACCTCCACAAGATATTACTGTTGCAGATGAAGTTGCAACTAAACTAACTGTTCCCAATAAACTTAATAATTTTTTCATGTTTTCCCCCTTATGAAATATTTAAAATTTAAAAATTGATTAATTATTTATTTTTCAGCTCTTTTAATAAACATTCTACCATTATTTTGTTTTCATATTCCTTTAATAAGAAATTGTACATTAATAAAATTTTGCTTAAATGCCCATTCCAATTCATTCTCATTAAAACCATAATAATATCCAGCTTGAATTACTCCTGTTTTATCAATTCTATGATATGTAGGTATTGTGTTTCCTACAACTGCTCAATTAAATACATTTTGATTTGAATTCTCTAATAAAATATCTCTGTGTTTTTTTAGATTTGTATTATTTAAACTTAAGCTATTATTAAGGTTCTGCGGATACTGATTTCCGCTAACCTGAATTCCATTTCAAATATTATCTGCATCTCCTGAAACAGAGCTTCCATATCCAGAAAAACTAGCTATAGGTAAATCTTCTTCTCCTCTTGGTTTAATATCAAAAATACTTTGAAACTCTTTTATTCCAGAAATCATATTATAATACATTGCACCAAATAATGAAGAAAAAGCTGCCTCTTCTCTATTCTCTTTAGTTTCAAGATTTGATACTGCAATTGATGTAAAAATAGATAAATCATTAATTGGATGAATATAATATTCATTTATTTTAATTGATAATCCCTTTAATTTCACTTCTCCAAAACTTATAGAATTATTTTTAATTTCATCTTTAATTTTTGAATTTTCTATTGAAGCTTCTTTTTCAAGATTACTAATAAAATTATTAAATTTTACTAAATAATCTTTTTGAAAATTCATAAAATTATCTCTTAAATAATTGTACATATACGTATTAATATCAGAATCTACTCCAAATATTTGTGCTTTAGAGTTATTTTCAAATTTACTAAATATACTATTGTACATTTGTTGACCACCGCTCATACTATCTTTTCAATCATATTTTTTAGCAGTATTTGCATTTACAAAATCTTTTTTAATAAATTTGTCAAAAATAATATCTCCATTAAATTCTAATGGTACTGATGGAATTTGTTTAAAGTATTTACTTTTCATATAAGTTATAATATTTTCTTTAAATGCTTGCCCTTCATAAATATTTTTAAAGTCATTATTTTTTGGTAAAAATACTTTTTTATATTGATCATCATTATAACCAAAACTTTTTGCATCTAATCAACTATAATCTTGACTTTCTAAAAAGTAATCACTTTTAATACCCTTTTCTAAATTACTAATTGCAGTAATTAATAATTCATTAGAAGTTAGTGTAAATATAAAATTTTTTAAACTTTTATAAGAAGCAATTTGACCCTCTGAATCTAAATATTGAAAATTAAATACTAAATTTACTTTTATATAAGATAGAAAACTATCTTCCCTTTGTGAATTATTTATTGAATTTTCAGTATAATTTATTTCTAATGTATTTCAATCAACATTAAAGCCATTATATAAATTTACTCCTTCTAAAAGGATAGAATACTTTTTAAAATCAATACTATCCAATAAAAATTTTTTAAAATTATCTTCTTGAACAATTTTTTGAATATCACTTATTAATGATTTTTTATCATTTTCTGACAATTTATCACCAATTAAAGCTTCTTGTTGATTATTACCTAATAAATCTTTAATTTTTTTCATTTGTATGAAATTATAACTACTACTTTGATTTGATGTAAGATCAAAGAAATTACTATTTATTTTTAATCAATAACTTTCAATAACACTATCTAAATCTTTTTTTAATTCTTCAATTAAAGCTAATTTTTCATTTGGTATCACTGTTGGTGGTACTGTACCTCCACAAGATATTACTGTTGCAGATGAAGTTGCAACTAAACTCACTGTTCCCAATAAACTTAATAATCTTTTCATGTTTTTCCCCTTTAAAATCATTTTTATATTATAAAAATGATTTTAAAGAAAAAAAGAAAAAATACAACTTTAAAATAAAAAATAAGTTATATATATGGTAATCATATTATGTCAAGTATAGAATAGGTTTTTTTATTCTATTTAGAACACCATGTTTCTCATGGTGTTTTTTCATGCTTTACCATTATTCTTTTGAAATTATAAAATTGAATATACTCCAAAACATTATTGTATACTTCTTGAAAAGAACTCAAGTTCTTTTGATATCACTCTGTTTTTAAAGAAGAGAAAAAAGTTTCACAAGCAGCATTATCTAGTGAATTTCCAGGTCTACTTAAAGATATAGAGATTTTATTCATCTTACAATACATCTGACTAAAAACTGAAGTATATTGAAAGCCATTATCTGAGTGAATTATTAAGTTTTTATTTTTTAGCATAGCCCTCAGCCATTTTCAATGTTTTAAAATAAATTTTATTATCATTTCTCATAGATATATCATATCCAACTATAAACCCAGTATTAACATCTTTCATAATGCTTAAATATGCAAACTTATTATAACCATAAGGCAAATATGTAACATCCGTTACAAATAATTCACCTTTATCAAAACTATTTCATTGCCTATTAACAATATTAGGGTATTTAGAATTTCTAACTTTAATCTCTTTTGGTTTTATACTTTTCTTTATTGTAATTTTTGATCTCAGTCCTAAAAGCTTCATATATTTATAAACTAATTTATTTGAAACATTGATATTATAAAAACGCTTTAAAATTATATTGATTCTAGGATAACCATAAATATGATTATAATAATTAAATATCTCTAAAATATAATCGGCTAAAGCCTCATCAAACTTATAATTAAATGTAGGTTTTTCTTTTTTTACTCACCTGTAATAACTTGATTGTGTTGTTTTAAGTGCTTTACATAAAAAAATAATTGGTCAATTAGATTTATTTTTCTCAATATAGTTATACTTTAATTGCTGTTTTTTTCTGAATCCTCCAGGAATTGATTGAACTTTTTTAGTATCTCATTCTCCATTTCTAAAAGTTTATTTTTCTTTTTAAGTTCCATAATCTCTTTTTTAAATGGGCTATTTTTTAACTCTATATCAATTTTTTTAATTCCTGCGGTTTGTCCCTTTCTTGAAGAAATCTTCTTGAGATATTCAATTCCATATTCTTCATATCCTAAAGCTCATTTTCTTGCAGCAGAATATGAGACATTATGTTTTTTTGCTAATTTCTTTCAACTTTGTTGATTAATTGCTCAATCCTTTGCAACTTCTATTTTAGTTTCCAAAGATACCATATTAGATTTATTTCCTTTAAAATTTGCCATATAAAAAATCCTCTTCTATATAGATTATATTAGAATTTTTTTATTCTAACTCTATACATAGAGGATTATATTCAGTTATATATATGGTTAAATTTTTTAATATATGCCATTAATAAGCTTTTATCAGAATTATGTTTTAATAGATAATAAATGGTCAATTATAATTAATTAGTTATGACTAACTTTTATTTAAATAATAATTATATTTATCAGAGTAAAAAAATTTACTTGATATTATCTTGTTTATTTTTTATTAATTTTATAGATTATTAAAATTAATTTTACTTCTATATTTTTTAAAAAGACCGCTAAAAATATCTCAATATAATATTTGAAATTATGATTATTACTAATTATATATTATTTGATCTTTTTATTACAAATTCAAAACTACTGCAACGGAGTATTTTTTTTCATGACTAATAGATAATTCAATATTTTTAAATTCTTTATTTTCTATAATAGGTTTATTATTTCTATAAATAATATTTATTTCATTAATCTTTAATGGTTTTTCTATGCATTTAGTAAGCGCTTCTTTAGCTGCTCATCTCCCCGATGCAAATTGTAATTTAGCTTCATTACTTTCAAGATTATTAAGTAAATTTATCTCTTCTTTATGTAAAAATTTTTTTAGAAAATTCTCATTTAAAGTTATTCTTTCATTTTCAATAATATCAATACCAATTTTTGCCATAATTAATTTCAGTATCCTTTTGCAAAATCAAAATAATGTTCTATTCAATAACTTCCACTATATCCTTTATTATCTTTATTTCTTCAAAATTCCTGATAATGTTCTATTTTTTCAATATCATTATTTGAAGCTTTAACTCCATCCTTAGGAATTTTTGAGTCATAAAATTCTCCTAATTTCATTTCCCCAGAAGGAGTAATTTCAAATCCCTCAATTAAATAAGTTGCTGTGTATATCGTTGATAAAAATGGTACTGAGTCTAAATTATTTCTAGTAGTAGCATTTACATAATTAATACTTTTAAAGAAATTATAAGTCATTTTTGCATCTCTTAATACTTTTGATAGATATCTTTGTTTTGCAGTTGACTCTGAACTAGTTATTTTATCTAAATTATCTGCAAGTTTAATAAATGGATTTGCTTCAATACCCTCGTTATTTGTTTTTTCTTGAGCTCATTTATAAAATTTTTCCAATTCATTAGAATCTAATCAACCATCATGTATTTTACTTTCCTCTTTACCAGATGATAAATAATAATTATCAAAAGCATTAATTAATTCAACACTTGTAACTGTTGCTTTTGGACTTTCTAAACCATTGACAAATATTGTTGAACCCATCAACATCATTTCTGAAGTTAATCTAAATAATGCACGTGTATCTTGCGGCATTGTTTCAATACATGCAGAAATTGGAAACTTAAGTGGATTAGCTGTTGCGTACCCTTCTGCCATAACATCTTCATATACTAAAAAGAAGTTTTTTAATTTAGGCATTGATTGATTTGTAATTAATTGCATTCCCATAACAGATAACGGACTTATTACATATTTACTGACACAAGCATTTGTATAAGTAAAAGTAAATAAAGGTATTGATGGTAATGGTGAGGCAATTTTACGTGATATAGAGTATTTTTTATAGGCATTACCATCTAAAAAAACATCTCTTATTTGCTCTTCTGTCATATTTGAAAAATCTGTTAAGCCAATTTTTTGATTTTCGGTTTGAAATAAAGGAAAACTTACAACAAGACTTACTCCCATTGATAAAGTCATACCAATAGCAAGACCATTAAATGCTCCAAGTAATGTGTCAACTTTTCTAACAACTTTAATTTTACTAATTTTTCTTTTAAATGTTCTATATAAAATAAGACCAATTAAATTTATTATTACAAAAATTCAAATACACATTATAAGATATAATACTAATCCAGATAGTGTTTTTAAAATTTCATAACCAGTTCCTGATCCACTAATTGGTAATGTTGAGCCACTTTCTCCAACTGGTAACAATGAACTAATTAATTTACTTATCGTGTCACCAAAATAGGAGAAAACATCTACAAACTTTAATTTAACCCATAATTGCATTAGCAATGGGTTTAAAGCATTTGTTAGCAATGCTGGAACAAAAAGTAAGATAATAACAACTATTAATTGTAAAATTAATACATAAAAGGTAATAAAAAAACCCTTTGTCATACCAAAAACTGTACAACTAATAATAATGGAAAAAGCCAATATATCAAATAGTCATCAAGGTCCTATATTAATCATTAAACTTTACCTCCATTCTTACTTAAATTTAATTATACCAATTTTATTATTTTATAATAACCCATATTTTACATTATAATTTATCTAGAAAGACTGAAAAAATATGAAAAGCTTAAGTTTTAAAAATGTAGATGAGAAAATAATTACTAAAATTATTGCAGAAAATAAGAATTTTTTAACTCCCTCAAATAACCTAAATATAAAGTTTTTATTAAAAATTAATGGTCTTGTTATAAGTGTTTATCATACAAATACCATACTAATTCAAGGAAATAATGTCCTAGAATTTAGTTTAAAATATAACTTAAAACAAGCACTATCTTCTAAAAATGTAATTAAATCATTTGAATTGCCAAATATTGGTTGTGACGAAGTTGGAGTGGGAGACTTTTTTGGTCCATTAGTAACTTGTTGTGCCTATGTGGAAAAGGATTTTAAGAAAAAATATCCTGATTTATTAGCTGAAATAACAGATTCAAAAAAAATGACAGATTCAAATATATATTCTCTTTTTAAGAAAATAACAGATAAAGTTATTTGAGAAGTATACATTTTAGAGAATCAAAAATATAATCAAGCTTATGATATTTATAAAAATACTCATATTTTAAAGGCTATTTGTCATAACCAAGCATTAAAAAGATTATTTAGAAATAATGATGATTTAAAAACAATACCAATAATTATGGATCAATTTGCCACTGAAAAAAATTATTATAATTATTTGTCTGATCAAAAAATTATAATAAGAGATATTTATTTTGAAACAAAAGCTGAATCTAAATACATCTCTGTGGCTTGTGCAAGTATTATTGCTCGATATCATTTCTTAAAAAGCGTAAGAAATTTAGAAGAAAAATATAAAGTAAAACTACCTTTAGGAGCTAGTAATACAGTAAAAGAATTTGTTAATAAATATAAAGTTGAAATGAAAGACGAAGTCGAAAAGTTTACTAAAATGCATTTTAACAGTAAAAAGTAAAAAACCCTATTATGATGGGTTTTTTTGTTACTCATTGATGGACGCAATGAGTGTTTACTGTTATGGTATTAATAAATAATACACGAAATACAGAGTGTTAGTAAACTAACACAATATAATTATAAAGCAATAAAAAAAAAAAAAAAACAATTATCAAATTATTTTTTTAAATTAAAAATATTTTTACTTCCTTTTTATAAGTACATTCAACTTTGGCTTCCTTTAACATTTTTTTAGCAATTTTATTTTCCATTTTATCCTCATATTTATCACAAGAATAAGTAATTTTTTTAATACCTGCTTGAATAATGCTTTTTGTACATTCATTACAAGGAAATAAACTAATATATATTTCACATCCTCTAACAGATTCTTTTGAAGATAAAATTGCATTTAATTCAGCATGAACTATATAAGGATATTTAGTTTCTTCTAATTTCCCATCCCTTGCTCATGGATAATTATCATCATTAAGACCTCTTGGTAATCCATTATAACCAGTTGAAACAACTTGCTTTAATTCGTTAACTATAACACATCCCACTTGTGTAGTTGGGTCCTTACTTCTCATTGCATTTAATTGCACCATTGCTAAAAAATAAGTATCTCAATCAATATAGTCTTTTCTTTTTTTCATATTTTTAACCTCATTTTGAAATATTTCCACTAGAGTCAAGATATCAATCTCAACCATTTCTTAGAATAATTGAATTTCCTTTAGTATATGGCATTCAGCCTTTAATAACATATAGTTGTAAAGTCATTACACTATATGGATCATGAGCTGGTGAATAATAACTAATTAAAGAAAATGTAAGTGGTAGTAAAAATGAAATAGTTAGAATAGTAATTGGCAATATAATTAATTTATCTAAAGTATCTTTTTTATAAGTTAATAATAAATAAATACTTGAAGAAATTGCAGCTGATGCAATAATCATTATATATAAGTGAGATTGAGTTAAAAATAATGGATAAATAACTAAGCATAGAATTGGAAATACCATTCTATTTTTTGAAAATAATTGAATCGGTTCTCTTTTTTTATCTCATGTAGTAACTGCTAAAACACCTAATACACTTGCCATAAATCCTAAACCACCTGAAAACACAGCTTGTTGAGTTGGAACAGTTGCACTAACAAAAAAACCTACAAGTGGATAAGTAATAAATATTGCAATTGCAAACTTTATTGAACCTACCAATCCCTCTGTATATCTTGCTAATTTAATAGTTGTTCCAGCTAAAAATATTTGAATGATTGCCATTAAAAGTCCATTTGAATTTGATGTAAATCCATATGTGAAAATTCTTCATCATTGTTGACCTACAATAGTTAAGTTTCTATTTGTCGCTCCAAAAAATAAGTCAATTGTAAGACCATTTATTTGAGGAAATCATAACATACTAAATACAGCTGTAATTGAAGGCATAATCATAAATACAACAATTAGAAGTATTGAAATAGGACTATTCCTATTCATTCTTTGAATTGCTTTTTTAAACTTAATATTAGAAGACTTTGTTGGATCTTTTAAGATTTCTACCATTTCTTCATCTGAAATGTAATCCTCTTTTGCTTCCTTCTCTTCCTCTTTAATTGAATCTATTTTAGAAAAATAAGGTTTTAATTTTATTTTAGTATTTTCTAAATTAGAAACACTAAAAGTTGTCCCTTCTAATTCAATATCTATATCAGAGTCACTTAAAGCAATATTTAAAACTTCTAACTTTTCTCTTTTTTGTGATTTTAAAGTTGCTTTTATTTCATTTAAGTTTTTATCAATTGTAACTGGAGAACCTAAGGTTACTCTAATTACTTTGAATTTAGCCTTAGGGTTAATTAAATAAGATACATAATCATTACTGTACTTTTCCAAAGCTCTATATTTTTCAACTTTAACAAAATAGTGAACTAAATTCAATTTCAATTCATTAAAATTTATCATATAATACTCACCTATTCTTTAAACATATTGATTTTATCATTAAATTCTTTTGGTAAATCACTTATTAAATCTATTTTTTCATTAGTTATTGGGTGATTAAATGCCAATCTATAGGCATGTAAATATTGACCAAATTCTTCTTTCATATCTTCTTTGAAAGCATATAAAGGATCTCCAACTACGGGATGCTTAATATATGCTAAATGAACCCTAATTTGATGTGTTCTTCCAGTTTCAATTACACAACTTATTTTTGAAGCATTTTTATAACGTTCTAAAACAGTAAAGTTAGTAACTGCATGTTTTGAGTTAATATCTGTTGTAGTCATTTTTTTACGATCACCCTTATGACGACCAATTGGAGCATTTATTTTACCTGCATTAGGTTCAACTACACCATGAACTAAAGCAATATATTCTTTGTGAATTTCATTATTTGCTAACATTTTTGTAAGACTTCTATGCGTTTTATCATTCTTAGCAACAATTAGTAAACCAGTTGTCATTTTATCTAATCGATGGACAATTCCAGGTCTTAATACTCCCCCAATTGAAGACAAGTCTTTTATTTTATATAATAAGCCATTTACTAATGTTCCAGTTGGGTTACCTGCAGCTGGATGAACAACAATACCATTAGGTTTATTTACTATTAATAAATCCTTATCTTGATAAACTATTTCAAAATCAATATCTTCTGGTTTTGCTTCCATTTCTGTTGGTTCTTTAATATTCATTTTAATAATATCAGCTGCTAATAGATTATGCTTAACGCTTACGTCTTGGTCATTTACAAGAACATCTTTTGCTTCAATTAATTTTTGAACGTAACTTCTTGAAAAATCATATTCTTCTTTTAAATATTCAGTTAAAAACTTATCTAATCTTCCTGCATCGTGCTCTAATTTAATTTCCAATTGATTCATAATCTACTCCTTGATTTTATATTCTTTTCATTCTTTTTGTAATTGTTTATTTTTTGATAAGTAATCCTTATATGATAATTTTTCTTGATTTTTAGTATTTATTTTAGATCAGTAACTTTCAAATAAAAGCATTTTTCTGTGTTTAATATCACAATAAAATTCATACTTTTCAGGACTTTTTTTCTTCATATTAAATTCAGCAATTTCTAAAACTATATATACTATAAAAATTATAAAGATTATAGCTACTGCAATTGATACTCAAGCATCAGCCAAATTAAATATAAAATTTAAGTCTCAAAATTCAAATTTTAAAAAGTCAACAACCCCACCACTTATTCCATTTGTTGAAAGTGGAGCTCAAGCTCTACCTAATAAATTAGCGACACTTCCAGCTACCATTAAATTAATTGGTATTAGTCAATATTTATTTTTTAAAAAAATAAAGACAGTAATTAAAAGTAATGTAACAAGTGTTGCGATTGTAATAGCCAATCCCTTATTATCAGCATTCATTCCGTATGCTGCACCAGGATTTATTAAATACTCAAAACTAATAAATTCTGGAATAAATGTTGCAGTATTGCCTTCATATTTCATTGTATAAACAACAATAGCTTTACTAATTCAATCAAATCCTATTAAAATTGCTATTAAAGGTATACATCAAATTAATTTAAATTTAAAAATATAATTATGATTTTTTAGCCCTGACTTAATATTAAATAGAAAATCCTTCATTTCATCTCACCTTAATTTATTACGTTAAAACATCTTTGACAAATATCTTCTTTTAATTCATCAAAAATTGCTCAGCATCTTTGACATTTTAACCCTTGTTTTAATTCTACACTAACATTTGCTAGCTTAGAGTTAATTTTGTCTTTTAACTGTAAAAAATTTATTGAATTAACTATTAAAATTTGATTTAAATCTTTAATTTCTTTAAAGAAACTAAATTCCTTAGTAATTTCCAAATTAATAACTGCTTCAAAACCTTTTTTAATTATTTTTTCACTTCTTGCTTTTTCTAATGCTTCATTAACAACATCACGTAATTCTAAAACTTTATTTCATTTAGAAATAAAGTCTTTTTCTTGTAAAAATTTTTGTTCTTTTAAATCTAATAAGTGAATTGATTCTTCCTTTTGAATTTTTTCAATACTTTGATATGCCTCTTCAACTGTATGAATTAAGACTGGTTTCAACATATCAAGTAATGCTCAAAGTTGCTCATAAATTACAGTTTGAACTTGCCTTCTTCTTTTTGAGTTAACAGCTTCTACATAAATAATATCTTTAATAAAATCTAAATAAAAAGAAGATAAATCATTAGTAACATAGTTATTAATTAATTTGAAACCACTATTAAAAGCGTAATTTTCCATTGCATTAAAGAACTTGTTTTTTGTAACAGTTAAATTATTTAGAGCAAATTTATCAACTTCTTCCAATTCTTTTTGATAATCCTTTTTAGGGTCAAAATCAACTAAATTAGATAAAATAAATCTAATTGTATTTCTAATTTTTCTATATGATTCAGATATTTGCTTTAAAATGTCTTTTCCAATTCTTTGGTCATCTGTAAAATCTGTTGAGAATACTCAAAGTCTTAAGATATCCGCTCCTAAATCATTGGCTATTTCTAAGGGGTCAATTGTATTACCAATTGATTTTGACATTTTTTTACCTTTTTCATCATTTGTCATCCCATGAGTAATTAATTGCTTATAAGCAGGTTTACCATCATAAATAACAGAGTTAATCATTGAAGAGTTAAATCAACCTCGATATTGATCATTTCCCTCTAAATAAATATCAAAAGGTCTTTTTAAACCAAAATTTTGTTCCATTGCTAAATTAGAACTTCCTGAATCAAATCAAACGTCTAAAATATCAGTTTCTTTTTCTCAACCTAAACCTTTAAATTTTTCAGGTAAAAAAGTATCTGCGGGTAAATCAAATCAAGCATTAGTGCCCTTTTGGGCAATAACATTTATTGCATAATCAACAATTTCTTTATTTAATTGAGGTTGTTTATTTTTATCAAAAAATGCAATTATTGGTACTCCTCAAAGTCTTTGACGAGAAATTGTTCAATCATTTCTATCTTTAATAATGTTTCTTAATCTTTCTTTTGACCACTCTGGATTTGTTTGTACATCTTTAACAATAACTTTATCAATATCTTTTTTTACACTTTCTAAACTTACAAATCATTGATGTGTTGCACGATAAATTACTGGTTTTTTAGTTCTTCAATCATGAGGATATGAGTGTTTTACAAACTTAAGTTTTAATAATAGATTTTTTTCTTGTAAAGTTGTACCAATTATTTTATTTGCATCCTCATAAAAAATTCCTTCTAATCTTGAATCATTTATTGTTACATCAAATTTACCTTGATTATCAATTGGAGCAAAAGCTTTAATATTATTTTTGCTAACAATTTCAAAGTCATCTTCTCCAAAACCTCCAGCAATATGAACCAATCCTGTTCCAGCTTCGCTTGTAACATGATGACCTAAAACTATGAATCCTGTTTTATTTTCATATCATGGATGTTGATAATTAATTTTAATTAATTGTGAACCCATAAAAGTATCTAAAACTTTTACATTCTCTCATCCAATTTGTTCTGATACTGAATTAATTAAATCTTTCGCTATAATAAATTTTCTTTGATCATTTTCTGGTTTAACTAATACATACTCCAACTCTTCTCCAACTGCAATTAATTGATTTGAAGGAATTGTTCAAGGAGTAGTTGTTCATATAACAAAATTTGCATCTTTAAATTTTTCATTATCTATTATTTTGCAAGCTACAAATATTGTTGGTGATTTTACTTCAGCATATTCAATTTCAGCCTCTGCTAATGCAGACTCACTTGAAGGAGATCAATAGATTGGTTTTAAATCTCTATATATTAATTTCT
This sequence comes from Spiroplasma endosymbiont of Cantharis nigra, assembly GCF_964019925.1. Lineage (NCBI taxonomy): Bacteria > Bacillati > Mycoplasmatota > Mollicutes > Entomoplasmatales > Spiroplasmataceae > Spiroplasma > Spiroplasma endosymbiont of Cantharis nigra. The sequence continues at coordinate 109,422 of NZ_OZ026470.1, read as the reverse complement.
TTTCAACCATTTTTGCAAATAGGCTAAGTTCACTTAACTCAAAATCATCAGTTAATGTAATATATTTTTTTTCATAGTCTGTAAAAATTCCTAATCTACTAAACTGTTCAGATTGGTTTTTTACTTGAGTTAAAGCGTATTGCTTACAAAAATTTCTAAATTCTACAGGTTTTAAACTTTTTCTATCAACTCCAGTTTTTGTAACTGCAGTTTCAATTGGAAGACCATGTGTATCTCAACCCATAATATAAGGTGAACAATAGCCAGATTGATTTTTTCATCTTACTATAATATCTTTTAATATTTTATTTAAAGCATGTCCAACGTGAATATTTCCATTAGCATATGGAGGACCATCATGTAAAACAAAACTAGGCTTTTGTTTATTAGCTTCAATTTTTTTCTTATAAATTTTTTGACTATCCCATTTTTCTTGAATATTTGGTTCTTTAACTTTTAAATCTGCTTTCATATCAAAACTTGTTTGATTAATAAGTAATGTATCTTTATAATTTTTTTCCATAATTTTTTCCTTTCAAAATAAAAACGCTCCTATAATAGGAGCGTTTTAACGCGGTACCATCCTAATTTAAATAAATACTAAAAATAGATATTTATTTATCTCAATTGAAATGTTAACGCTTTTCTTGCGAGAAGTTCTACTAAGTAAAATACTTTTCCTCTTCTAATCTTCATAAGTGATAATTTTAATAATTCTATATTAACTCTCAGCAAATGTTAACTCTCTGTCAAAAGAACTTATTAAAATCTTGTCTTACTATTTCTATATTTTTCACTATATTCTATAAAATTTTTTAAGTTTAATCCATTATTTCAGTTTTTTGGATTTGTAGGTCCGTTGCTGGCACTTTCACCTTGATTTTCAAATAATTCTTCTTTTATAGGTAACTTTGGATTTGGATTAGACAAAATTTGATCAATATTTATCCCAAAGAATCCAAGCCCTAATAAATTATTTGTTATTGAATTCCCTCATTCATTTTTATCTTCATGTAATTTAGTTAATGCAGCAGCTAAATTACTTTCTCCATTTTCTGGTTCATCATCATTTTTCATACTAAACCCACTTGCAGATGAAGAATATGTACTTGCAACTCCAATTTTTACAGGTTTATCACCTAAATAATAAACTTCTGCTTGCTCATTTCATTTCTTATCAATTAAATTTTTAAGTGTTCCATAGAAATAAGCAGGATCTTCTTCTTTTCCATTTCCATATGTGGATTTTATTTTTTCCCCTTTTTTAATTACTGTTGTATTACCTTTGTAACTAATTGAAATATCTTCTTTTGCAGTTACAAAATTAACATCTCTATATACATTATACATTAGTAAATCAATACATTCATATCAACCAGCTAAATCTTCAATGAAAGGAATTGAAGTTGGTTTGTTTGTAGAAACTCCATCTTTAAATAATCATTGAATTTTAGTTGACAATGATAAATAAAAATCTTTATCATTTAATCAATAAATAATCATGATTTCTTTTATTACTTGAGAAATAGTTGCTTGACTTTCTCTATTGTAAAGAGTCTTTCCTGCAATAGCCAAACTCATTCCATCTAAGCCATAACTATCTAGTAAAAAATACATTCTATCTCTAAGTTTATCCTTTTGCTTTCACTTTCAAATCATTCTATCTGCAGTAGCCCCACCTCAATTTGTAATAATTTTAGTGTCATCTTCTCAAGTGCCATCAATTTGTTTTTGTTTTCTATCTATTAAATACTTAGAATTATCAACATCATATACTCCAGAATCAGCACCTTCAGGTTCTGTAATAAAATCATTAATATTTAAACTATTAATATCTCCTTCTTTTTCTTTTGTATATAATGAAGAGATATTTATAATATCATAGGGATTTTTTTCAGACTCAATCACTGATGCTAATTTTGGCTGTCTTCAATTTAAACTACCTATTTCTGGAATTTCATTTCCTCAATTTCATCAATAACCCATTAATGAAGATTCTGCTTGTTCTATAGGGTTTTGAGCTTTTTTGACAGTTTTATCTGTTGCTTGAAAATGAATTGTTGCTTTTCCTTTTGCAATTCAAGAGTATTCTGATACTCTAATAGTTGCAACATAGTTTTTCAGTTCTTCTTCATTTTCATTTTCAGATTTTAAGTTAAAATTGGAGTTTATAATTGTATATGATTCTTCTCTAATTGAATTAACATCAAATTGAAAATTTGCAATTCTTTCAATATCTTTTTTGCTATTAACAGTTATATTATTAATTTTAGCAATTCTTTTAATAACTTCCTTTTGATTTACTTCTGACATTTCACCCAGATTAAAATTATATTGGAAAGATTCTATATCTTTCAAACTAAAAGAACAAGCTACAACAGTTGTTGATGTAGTTGAAACAAGAAATGAACCAGAAGCCAATAAAGCTAATAACTTTTTCATAAAGAACTCTCCTTTTTATGATTATACAATAAAAATTAGTAAACTCTTTTTTCTATTACTTACTATTTTTTATTTAGTTTATTAATAATTTCTTCTAAATACTGATCAATTTTTTGATCTTTATTATTAATAAAATATTCATGTTTAGCTAAAAAGTCTTGTAAATATTGACTAAATTCCAATGGATTTTTATTAATCTTTTGCAATGTTAACTCTATTTCTTTTTTAAACTCATATGCTAAATTAATTGATTTAGATATTATTATCTCTGAATTTTTTCTTGCAATTTCATAAACATTTTTGGTTCTTTGCAATCCAATTTTTGTATATTCTTCCTTGTTTTTATAGCTTTCTAGTTCTTTTTCTAGTAACTTGATTTTTAACAATAATTCTGAATTTTCCATTATAATTTTCCCTCAAAATTTCAATTTAATGATATCTCTGCTGTTTTTTTGAATTTCTCACGATATTCTTCATTTTTGCTAACAATTATATTAATAATTAAGTCAAAAATAATCATCTCTCCTGGAACAGATGAAATTGAAGGATATTTTATTTTATCATTGCTAATTGTTTGTGTTTCTATTATGTGGATTTTATTAACATCTATATCTTTTTCCAATTGTTTAAATGTTATTTCTTTATCAGAAGTTAAAACTAAAATTGGAATATTTTTATTACATGTTCACTTGATTGATTCAATAATTTCTTTTGTTCATCCTGTTCTTGTAATAAAAATTACAAAATCATTTTCATCAAAAAAGATTGCTCTTTGAACATAATTGTGAATATTTGAAACAGCTTGTGCCATTATATTAATTCTTGATAAATTTAATACAAAAGAACTTGCACTTATTTGTTGTTGTTCTATTCCAAAAATCATTACTCTTTTTGAAGAGTAAATTTTTTTAGAGACCAAATCAATTTCTTCATTATCAATACTGTTTAAAGTTTCATTAATTGTATAAATTGCTGCACCTCTTACATTATGAATAATTTCTTCAATTGTATTGTCTTCTCCTAATTTATAATAACTTCCTTGCATTCTTGACTTTTCATAAACAAACATCTGTATTGCTTTAAATGATTTAAATCCTAGTTTCTGACATACTCTTGTCATAGTTGATGGACTTACGTTACTCTTTCTTGAAACCTCTTGTATTGAGTTACTACAAAAAAATTCTGGATCATTATTAACCAAATTTAATATTGAGCTTTCTGTTGAGTTTAGCTTTTTGTCTTTTGAATCAATTATTTTCATCCCTTAATTACCTCTTTTTTTTATTTTTGTTAGAGAGAATTTTTTAACATGAATAGAATTATTTTTTAATTCTTTAATATGTTGATCTCTTAACTGGTTTAATTGTATTATACTAGAGCATTTTTTAATTTCTTTAATATAATCAGTTGATAATTTTAAAACAACACTTGTTCCATAAACATCAACTTTTTTTTGCTTCACTTTTAATATTATAAATGTTATTAAACAAAAAGATAAGATTAAAATTAAACTATAAGTAATAATAAAAGGAATAGCTAAATTTCCTCCCAACCTAAAATCTACTTTATATAGTTGTTCTTCTCCTAAACCTTCATATACTAAATCTTTTGCATTTACTCACCCTGCTTGCATAACATTAAGCATATATCTTTGAGGTAAAAAATATAAAATAAAATTTAGCCAAGTTATTTTTGCAACAACTTCATAAGGAAAAGCACATCCTAACAAATTATAAGAGAATATATAAATTAAAGAAACATAAATTGAGCCAACTACTGTTGATTTTACAAACATAAATATTGCGTAACTAATTAAAACACAAAGCAATCATAAACTAATGGTTCCTGTAATAAACATAGCTCAATTAACTGAAGAGAATAACGTTCTTTGATCTTTAAAAAATATTAATGTTAAACACATTAATAAAACTATAATACAGAAGTTAATTGTAAAATTTGCTAATATATTTGCTCCTGGTTTTATAAAACCATTTAATCCTGTATTATTAATTCTTTGGTCAAACCCTGTATTCTTGTTATTTGAAAGTGCTCTATGAAAAGTATGTATGCCATTTCTTACAATTAATGCTCCAATAGCTGAGGAGAACAAGAATGGGTTATTACCTTTAAAAAGTAATCATATAAATAAAGTAAAAATAACAAGAAAAACTCCAAGAAACATATTTAATGGAGAATAAACAAAAGTCTTTAAAGATAAAATATAAAGGTCTTTAAAACTCTTAAAATTATTATTTACTTTTTTATATTTTTTTTGAGTCATCATTCCTATTTTTTTCCTTTACTTTATTTTCTCTTTTTTTCGCTTCTATTATTAAATTTTTAACTTCAATAATTTGATTTAATTCTTCAATTGAATTAGCTTTTTTAATACTATAAATAATTGAGATATGTTTTAAATTAGTTGGATACTTTTTAAGTAATTTCTTTTTATATCCGAATGTCTTTTTCAACAATAAGACCAATCAAATTGTCAATAATATTAATATAATCAATGAGACTAGATAAGGAATTCAAAAGTTACCATTGTAACCAAACTGATTTGTTTTCATACCAATATCATCTGCTCAACCAGAGGCCATAATATTTAAAAAATATCTTTGAGGAAGAAAGAAACCTATTATTATAATCGGTTTATTTTGCTCTAATAAAGTTCAAGGTATTCCTAATCCTAGTAAAAACATTGGTAAAAAGTAGAAAAGATTAGCTATTACAGATGCTCATTCATAACTTTTTGCATGAAAAACTATTATTAAAGCAATTAGATTTGACGAAATTGCTAGAAGAAAGAAACCTAAAAATAGAACTGGTCAATTAACATTAACTATTTCTTGTCTTTGATCTGGAAATAACATGCTAATTGCAAACATAAATATTGCCACTAAGATATTAACTATTTGACTAAATAAAATAATAATGGAGAATACAAATGTCTTTGAAACTTTAGTAGAAAAGAGACGTTCAAGAAACATAGAGGATTTAAAATCATAAATAGTTTTTACAAGATTAAATAAACAGTTTCTAATAACACTAATACCAATAGCACTTGCAACAATGAAATTATCAACTACTAAATCCTTATTGCCTGTTCCTGTTCCTGCATTTTTAAAAGCCAATCATACAACAAGAGTAATTGTTGTAATTATTCAACCTGAAAAAACTACAAATAAGTCCTTTTTATAATTTGATAATTGCATTGCAAAAATTATTTTAAAAGCATTTCAATTACTCTTATTCATATTTTACCCCCTCTTTATTTTTTGTTTCTTTTCTAGTCTTTGTTGTTTTTTTACTCATTTACTCTCTAATTTCATTGATTTAATTTCTTCTTGAATATATTTTTTCTTTAATGAAGAAAGTTGTTCCAATTCTTTTTTTGATAATTGAGCTGTAAGTTCAGTTGCGTAAACAATATACTTATTTGATTTAAAACTATTATAAAGATCTTCTTCTAGAAAATTAAAGAATTTTTCTGTTTTCTTAAAAAAAGCTAATGCAGATTTTTTATACTTTACTTTTATATCTAACTTAGTAACTTTTTTTCTAGTTCTTTTAAATATCTTAATAGCCATTTTTGTATGTAATAAAACTTCTTCAATATTTCTTCTATTAATAGCTGTTGATAATAAACTAACTAAAACACTTTCCAACTCGTTTAAATGATAGTTAATATTTCTGATATAAACTATATTTGATTCATGCTCATTGCCTATATTTTTCTCTAAAAAATAATCATATTGTTCCTTAAATAATTTTCTATTTTCTTCAAATTTTTTTAAAATAGGTTTGAATAATGGATCTGGTTTAACCTTAATTTCTTGTTGACTAATAGCATCCATTATATTTAGTGAGTACTTTTCGAAAGTTAAATTTTTCTTTCAATCTGTAATATGATCATCAGAAATTATGAAACCATTATCTAAAACGATTACCCTTTCACAAAGCAATTCAAAAGTTGAATCATCTGGTGAAATAACAACAAATGAGGCTTCATATTTTTCCTTATATTCTTTTAAGAATTTTAAAATCTTAATTTTAAAATCTAGACCAATTGAAGACGAAACTTCATCTAGAACAACTAATCTTGGTCTATTAATAATAGCTAAAGCAATCGAAAATAATTGTAATCAAGAGGTATTACATGATGTCAATGTTTTTTCTCATCTCAAATCAATACCAAATACTTCTACAAGATCATCTATTCATTCTTTATCTTGTATATCATTAATATGCTTATATAAATTAAAAACTTCTTTTACAAGAAAACCTTCAGGTCAAGTTGTTTGTCTAAACTGAAATCCAATATTTGCCATAACATTTTCATTATTAAAATTATATTGAATAATTCCCCCAGATTGTTTTATTTGACTAGCTATTAATCTACCCAAAACACTTTTTCCAGATTGATTGGGTCCAATAATTGCTAATCCTTCACCTTTATTGATTTTCAAATTAATTTTTTTAATAACTCAATTTTTTTTATTAAATATTTTTGAAACATTTTCCAAAGAAACAGTTACTTCACTATTTTTCATCTTTTTATCCCTTCTATTTTTTATTTACAAAATTTTCAACAAGCTTCCAATACATTTCAGTATGTAAAACTTGAGTTCTTATATGTTCTCCTGTTAAAAAAATATGTAAAGCATCTTTTATTTTTAAAATTTTTCTTAGATTATAAAATTTTTCACTGTCTTGATAATCTGCTACCTTATCTTTTTTAGAATGTAAATAGAGTATTGGAAAAGAAGTTTTACACAATGGAATTTTATATGATATGGTGTCTGCTTCAATATTTATTTTATATTTATCATTATATACTTTATAAACCCCTTGTAAAATTTTATCTAAAAAATTACCAATAAGTGCTCCACCAATTGTATTTATCACTCTTTCCAAAACTTTTGCTGTTTCAAAATATGGAGAGTCAGCAACAGCAAATTTAATATTATATTTTTTAATATTGTTTGAAATTGCAACTCTATTAACTGTATGAGCTCCCATTGAAAAACCAATTAAAGATATTTCTTTTGTTGAAAAATTTTTTTTAACAAAATTTAAAGCACTTAATAAATCTTTTTCCTCATTAATACCCATTGTAATAAGTGCATCATCAGATTCACCATGATTTCTAAAATCAAATGCAAAAATATTATAGCCAAGCTTATTAAAATAGTAACTTGCAATTGCAGATGATTCTTTTGAAGACGAAAAACCATGACAAGCAATAATTCATTTTTTAGTTTTTTTCTTATTTAAATGATATATCCCAACAATATTTTTTGAGTCAAAAGATTTGAACTCGACTTTTTTAAATTCCTTAATATCAAGATTTAAAATTTCCTGATCATGTGTTTGTTCAAAAATGGCCTGTTGATATAAACTCAATAAGTTTAAATAACCGTTATTTTTATATAAATCATGATTTTGACGATTACGATTATTTATTAAACTTATAACTTTTTCAATTAGTATATTATTCATAATTTTTCCTCACTTACTAAATAGTATAAAAAAAATCTACAAATTTGTAGATTTTTTAAAACTTTTATTAATTATTTACTTTGCTCTTTTCAATGAGCACCTTGTCTTTTTAAAGTTCAATTGTCTGCAATAGCTATTTTATCATTTAAATATTGTTGATAAGCAGCTTGTCAATCTTCTTTTGATAAAAGTTTTGAGTTAATTTTAGCATTATAATACTTAAATTGACCTGTACCAAATGCTTCATATGATTTTGTATAGGGTGCTAGATGATTAACTGTTCAAACAGTTGGCATTCCCTTTGTATATAAAGTTAATGTTAAAAAATCTTTATATAATAATTGTGTTTCTGTTTCAGCAAATTCTTTAAATCTTTGTTCAGTTTCAGCAACATTTAAATCTGTAGATTCAAAACTATTTGAATATGTTTCATATGATTTTAATAATGCCTTTGTAGCACTATTTTCTTCATTTGGCTTTTCTAAAGATCTTGCATAAAGTTTTTCAGTTGTTATATTATATTCTGAATCATCATTTGCATTATCTTCACTTGCTGCTGCTTTTGATTTAAATAATCTTGAAGTTCCAGTATAAGCACCATAAGGTCCTCATAGTGTCATTGTTTCTAAAAAGCTTGATGGGTCTTTATAGTCAGGTGATCAACCACTTATAAATAAATCAGTTGCCCCTCTTGAACCATTTGTTCTATATTCATCTGTTGATGAAAGAACTTTAGTTTGTACAAAGATTGGATTATTTTTAATTTCATTAAATTTTTTAAACATCATATTTAAATATGGATTTAATGAGTTGTTATTTGATGGACTTAATATAAGTTTTAAAATAACTTTGTCCTCTGATTTTCCTTTTACTTTTCTTTTTTTAATATTGTTCAAAGTAATATATTCATTTATATTTTTAATTAATTCTTCATTAGTTTTTCCTGCTAACTCTTCTGATTTATTGAAGTAAGAATCTTTACCATCTTTTAAACTTCAATCAGCATCAGTAGAAGTTACAGTTGCACCATTTTCACTAATTAGTTCATCATAACTATCAGATACATATTGTGTATAATCTTTTGCACCATTACTTGCAACACCATAACCTGTATATGTATTTCTTAACATTTGTGATGGTTCTCCAACTTCATCAATTGTTTTTGAAAAAAACCTAACAAAGTCAGTTCTGTCTAAAGCTGTTGATATAAATGTTCTTGCATCAATTGATTGAAGCAATTTTGAAGCATCTAGTGCTTTTTCTCTTTCCTCAGGTTTTAATGAATTATCATCAATTTCTGAATTATAGTAGTTGTATACTAATAGAAATGAACCAGAAGCATCTGGAGAAGAGACTGGATATGCACCTTCAAATTTAGGATTTTCATATGACTCTTTACCTTGACCAATATAATTATTTCAACCTTTTAAATCATCTGATTTTAATTCAAATCCTGTTGTTGAACCTGATTCAAATAAAATTCTTTCTTTAGTAGCAGATGCATCATCAACATAGTTATATTCTAAAGTTTTAATATTAGTACTTTCTTTTAATACATAGTGTTCATTTTTTTGTAAAATAATTTTTCCATTTGGATTAGCTTGAGTTGGATAGTAAGAAGCATTATACATTGCTTCTTTAAAATCTTTAACATCTCCCTTTTCTGCTGTAAAAATTGGTGAGAACACTGAATATGTTAATAAACTTTCAAAATATGGTGCCTTTTTAGTTAAGTCAAAAGTAAGCAATTCTTCATTGTCAATGCTTAAAGTAATTCCAAATTTCTCAGGATCATTACTTCATATTTTATCTCTTTCAACTTTTATGGCTGCATTTAATTTTGCAGTATCTTCAGGAGTTTTTTTACTATTATCATATTCTCTTTGAGCATTTGTAATTCCCTTTTGAATTTCAGCAGCTCCTTTAATAAATGATGTTCACAATGAAGCAACATCTGAACCATTTTTTGGATTTAAAGCAAATCAAGCTGCTTGTCTAACTCCTTCAATAACTGAAGCTTTTCCCTCTCCAGTTTTAGTTTGATCAGAAGATACTTTACCATTTTCATCAACTATTTTTCCTTGATAGTTAACTCAAGTCATAGGTCTTGTTTTATAAGTCCATTGTTGACCTTCCTTTTTCATATCACCTACATAAGAATAATGTGCATCTGATTGATTTTGCTCTTCTCCATATTCACTTTCAACAAGTGAACCATAGATTCTTCCATATTGATCTGTTGATAAAAATGTATCAAATGAGTTAGCTCAAATTCTTGAATCTTCTGCTTGCATTGAATATGCAGTATTTCAACTTGTTACATTTGATGTATAAATTGATTTGAATACATCTGTGCTTACAGTTCTGTCCATTAAATATTTTAAAGAAGTTGCACAAGAAACAACAGAAGATGAAACCAATGTTGTTGTTAAGCCTAAACCTAAAAGCCCTAATGTTTTTTTAAATAATATTGACATTTTATTCTTCCTTTCGTTGTTCTATTTTTTTACTAATTTTTTAATTTCTTTAATTTCTCTTTTATTTGCTCATACAAAATGGTCTTTTGTAATCTCTTTAAAATATGGTAAGTCAAATATGTAGTCACTGTGTTCTTTTTCTGGATCATAAACAACCAGTTTAGTACTTTTTGCAAGTTCAGGTTCTGGTATTGGAATTGCAGAAAGTAAAGCCCTTGTATAAGGATGAAGAGGATTTTTAAATAATTCCTCTGCTGGTGCAATTTCAATTATCTGCCCATGATAAATAACAGCAATTCTATCAGCAATATGGCGAACAACAGATAAGTCATGAGCCACAAATACATATGTTATTCCCAATTCTTCTTGGAATTTTTTAAATAAATTTAATACTTGAGCTCTTATTGAAACGTCAAGAGCTGAGATTGGCTCATCTGCAACAATAATTTTTGGTTGCATTGCTAAACTTCTTGCAATTCCAACACGTTGTCTTTGCCCCCCTGAAAATTCATGAGGATATCTTGATAAATGTTCAGGTAATAATCCTACTGAATTAACAAGTTTTAAGATAATATGTTTTTTAACTAAAGCTGGAGTTGCTTGATCTAAAGTAATTTTTTCATTTGGATTTTGTTCATTATATTCTGTTACATATAATTCCTTTGCCTCTTCACCTTTGTAAAGTTCAGGAAAGTTTTCCATTCCTTCAGCAATAATTTCTTCAATAGCCATTCTATCATTTAATGAAGAGCTTGGATCTTGAAAAATCATTTGAATGTTTTTTCTATTAATTCTTCTTTGCTTTTTTGATTGACTTTCAAAGAAATAAGAATCTTTAATTATTTCATCAATTGAAGGTAAATCTAGAAAATCTGTTAATTCAACAAATGATTCAATTTCTTCTGGTGTGTAAGAATTTTCAATTCCTTTTCAAGCATAAAAGTTTTCGATAAGTTCTCTATCCTTAATTATATTTTTTTCAATTATTTTTGTAATATAACTAAATTCTTTTTTCAATTCTTTTAATTTAACATCAGTTATTCTTGATTCATCTGTAGCTAAATTTTTTAATTCATTTTCAAAATCAGTATTTTTTAATTTTGAAACTAATGAATTTATTTTAGGTGTTATTACTTTCTGTTCTGAAAGTGAATTTAAAATTTCTTTACATGCAGCTACATTTAAGTTTTTACGAGATCAAAAATCTGTAATAAAGTATTCTAATTTCTTATATTCCTTATCATTTGAAGGTACACCATTTGCCTTCATAATTTCAAATTGTTTTTTACACTCTTCAAAGAATTCATTTCTATTCACATAAATCAATTTATTATAATAATTAATAAACTCTTCTCTTTTTCTCATTGGAGATGAGAGCGCATGTAATTGAAATTGTAATGATTTAGCTCATGAAAGTTTTGATAAAAATTCTTTATGATTATCAGTAATAACCTTTCATAAACTTATTAATTTTTTAAATACTGATTCTAATTTTTCTGGTGGAACGTTATCAATTTCATCTCTATAATCAGAAATTTCTTGAACCTTTAAATAAATTTCATCAGCATTTTCTTTAATTGATATAATAGCTTCTTTAGTTTCTTTTAACTTTGATAAAACAGATCTTTCAAGTTCTTTTGAAATTTCTGGAATATAAGAGTGTAAATTATCAACAAACTTAATCATTCTATCTTCATTTTTAATAATTGAATTTATATATTTTAAATTCTCTAAAATAATTGCTTTTAAATAAGCTAACTTAGAGGTTTTAGTTTGTAATTCAAGATCTTCTTGAGTTAGCACTCTTGGATTATTAGTATAGTTTTCATACAATCCTTTCAATCCATCAATTCTAGCTTGAATTTCTCTTGTTGTAATATCCATTTTATATGACATATTTTCAAGTTTTTTAGAAATTTCTTTATTTAATTTATATAACCTTGTTGGGCTACCAGCAACAATATTATCTTCCATATAGATTGCACCATCTTTTAATGGTTGCACTCCAACAATAGCTCTACCAATTGTGGTTTTACCACTTCCTGATTCTCCTACTAAACCAAATATTTCACCTTTATAGATATCAAAACTAGTTTCTTTAACAGCTCTAAATTTTTTACCTTTAACACGGAATTCAATTACTAAATCCCTAATATTCAAAAGTACTTCTTTATTTGTTGACATAGTTTTAGCCTACCTTTTCTGATTCTTTTATTGTTTTGCGTAAGTTGTTTAAGACATTTGGTTTTTTAACTTTTGGAGAACGTGGATCTAATAATCAAGTTTTTGCAAAGTGAGTTTCACTAACTTTAAACATTGGAGGTTGCTTAATATAATCAAGTTCTAATGCAAATTTATTCCTTGGAGCAAATGCATCTCCAACTATTTCATTGAATAATGATGGTGGAGTTCCTTCAATTGAGAATAAATCATCTCCCTTTTTACCTAATTGAGGTAATGAAGATAATAATGCTCAAGTATATGGATGTTTTGAATCTTCAAAAATTTCTTTTGTTGTTCCAACTTCCACAATTTGTCCAGCATACATAACAGCAACTCTATCGGCAATTTTAGCAACTACTCCTAAGTCATGAGTAATGAATACAACTGAGAATTTATATTCTTGTTGTAATTCTTTAATTAAATCTAATATCTGAGCTTGAATTGTTACATCAAGTGCAGTTGTTGGTTCATCACAAATTAATATTTTTGGTCTTGATGCAAGAGCAATTGCTATAACAACTCTTTGACGCATTCCACCAGAATATCTACCTGGAATATCTTTAAAACGTTTTTCTGGATTTGGAATTCCTACTTTTCGTAAAAGTTCTATAGCCTCAGCTTTTGCATCCCTTCTACTTAAACCAACTTGTTTTCTTAAAACCTCAGTAATTTGAAAACCTACTGGTAATAATGGGTTTAATGAAGTCATTGGATCTTGAAAAATTGTAGAAATTGTTTTTCCTCTTAATTGTCTAATCTCTTTCAATGCTTTTACTTTATTAACTAAATCAGAATTTTTAATTCTTTTTCAGTCAACTAAAATATTATGAAAATGATCTTTATCCAAAGTTTTTGTTTCAATAATTGATAAACAAATATCTCTTAATTCATTTTCAAATCTTTTTAAATGATCTTTTGAGTGGAAGTAGTTTAAAATAAATTGTTTTTCTACTTCATCTCATTCAGTATTATTTTCAATAAAACTTTCTATCATTGAAGCTATTTTTGAGACTTGATGTCTACTTTTCATATTAAGTGGTTTTACCTTATTAATATCAATTTCTAATTTTAAAATAGATTCAAGTTTTGAATTTATTAACTCATCTCTTACTAAATTATCATTAATAATTTTTAATGTTTCTTCTGCAGCTTTAATTTTTAATTCTAATTTTATTATTTTATTAGCTGTTCTATTATTTCCACTAAAACCAATATTTTCTTGAACTACATTTAACTGAGTTTTTAAAGTTTCTAACAGTTCATTTTGTTTAGTGATATTATTTTGCTTGATTAGTAAAATTTCATTATCTTCTAACAAGCGAGAATTTAAATCCTCTGTTAAATCTTGTAATTCTTGTTTAGTTCTTAATAAGACTAATTCATTTTGTTCTGATTCAATTTTATTTTCTAATCTTAGTTTTTTTAATTCTTGTTTTTCTAAATTTTCTCTATATTTAGGATTTAATTTGTATAAATGTTTAATTTCTTTAAACAATTCTTTAATTTTTTCATTATTTATTTTTGTAACATTTTTAATTACATCTTTTGATATTAAAGGACTTTGTAAGTTAACAATATCAATTGGCTCTTTAAAATATGCTCCTTGATCATCAATTGATCCTTGAGTTGGTCGATAAACAATTGAACCATTACTTACTCATCCATTAGCTTCTAACATTCCTGTAAAAGTTTTTGTAATAACTGATTTACCACTTCCAGATTCACCAACAATTGCCAAAATTTCTTGGTCATAAACATCTAAATCAACAGTTCTGATAGCAGTTAAAAAATTACCTCTAACTTGAAATTTAACTTCCATGTCACGAACAGATATAATTCTATTTTCTTTATTCATAATTTTTTTCCTATCTATGTGTTTTAGGATCTAATGAATCGGCAAATACTTTTCCAGCTAAGAAGAATAATAATGATATTCCCCCAACAAAAGCTACTGGAATAATTAATAAGTGAGGAAACACTTCCCAATCTGAACCAGATAATAATTCATTTAGAATTGACCCTAAAGATGCTTGATCTAATGTATTTGTTACAAATCCAAAGTTATAATATGCCAACAATGAATCGATGGCAATTGCTGATGGAATTGCAAATGTTGATGTTTGAATAACTATTGGTAAAATTTTTGGCATTACATTTTTTCTAATAATTTTTGAACTAGGTGTTCCTAAAACTCTTGAAGCTATATTATATTCAGCATTTCTTACAAGCATAATTTGTACTCTAATAACTGAAGCCAAAGCAATTCAACTAGTTATTGAAATACCAAATATTAAAACTGGAATTGTTGTAGTTCCTCCAAATAAGAAGATAACAATTAGTCATAAAATTAATGATGGTATTAGTGTTAAAAATCTAGTGACTTCAATAAATACTAAATCTAATTTTGAAAAGAATCCTCAAATTGATCCTAATAAAATTCCTAATAAGATTTGAATTGATGCAACAAAGAATGTAAATATTAATGTTGTACGTGTACCAATTCACATTTTAGTTCATAAATCTTCACCAAATTTTCCTAATCCAAATACATGCTGTCAGCTTGGCGCTTCAATATCAATTCCTGGTCTTTCAGTTGGAACTGGGTCTTTTCCTATTCCAATTGAAAAAGCCAGTAAAATAATTGCTACTAATAAAAATAATGATATAATAAAAGTTTTTGATTTAAAAACTCTTGCAAATACTGATTTTCAGTAACTGTAAGGTTTATTTGTGATTCTTTCTGATTCTTCGTGCTTAGCACCGATTACTTTGAAGAGAGAATTATCTATAGATTTCATTTCTTCAATAGTATATTGTTTTTGTTCCATAAAAAATTCCTCTCTATTTTGTTAATTTAATTCTTGGATCTAATGTCGCAAGTAATAAATCTCCAATTAAACTCGAAAATACTCCAGCTGATGCTGATACGAAAATATATCCTAAAACAACGAATGTATCTTTATTAGCTACACCATTTAAAATAAATTTACTCATACCATCAATTGACCAGTGTCTTTCAACCAAAATACTTGAACCAAACAATGTTAATACAAATACTTCTGGTAATGTTTTGATTAATCTAATTCCTGCATTTCTAAAGATGTGAACATAAAATACATATTTTTCACTTAATCCTTTTGAAAGTGCAAATTTTGCATAATCTGCTGTCATTTCATCTAAAACGAATCGCCTTGTGTTTACAATAATCATTGGCATAATCAGTAACATTATTCCAATTATTGGCCATATTTTTGTTCCAAACGATGAACCTTCATAAGTTCCATTCGCTCCAAAGACATAAATCGACATTTTATATAAAAGTGAAATTACTACTAATGCTGGAATAGCACTAATTAATAAACTCGAACCATTAATTGCATTATCTGCTGTTTTTTCTTTATTTTTGGCAGCAAGAATACCTAAAGGTACTCCAATTAAGTAAGATAATATAACTGCTATACTTCCTATTTTAAAAGAAGTTGGAATTGATCTTTTAAATGCATCTTGAACTAGTGATAAAACTTGTCCCCCACTAGCTTTATTCATAAATACACCTAAATAAAATCACATTACTGTTGGAGTTCCTGCAATATCTCCATTATCTTGAACAATTGGATTAATTATGATTGTTTTTGGAATAAACGGAGTTATGTTTCTCAAATAAATAAACATTTGATTTAACATTGGTCCAGCAACTCCAAATAATTTCATTCTATTATTTAATAATTTTTCATAACCTGGTGTTCCATATTGAAAATCTGGTCCCAGTTTATCAAGGTTTACATCTGATAAATAAACACCATCAGTTGTAACAAGTCTTAACATTACAAATACAACAGCTACTGCTACATACAATGTAATGAAAGCATATAAAATTCTTTTAAGAGAATATGTGAATAATGGATTTCTTTGCATGAATTCACTAAATGTAGAATTTGAACGTCTAAATCCATTTATAATTTTCTCTTTATGGCTTGTTTTTGTTAACTTTACTTCCTCAGTTAAACTAATCTCATCGAGTAATTCAAGAATCGAGGAGTTGACTTTTTCAGAGCCATTTGCTTTTTTTTCCATAAATTTATATTATCCTTTCTAAATTTTTACTATTTAAAACCTATATAATCTTTATAAAGGTGTTAAATATGAGAGATAAAAATAAAACAAGTAATTTTAAAAAACTAAAAGATTTACGCGAGCAAGAAAAAATTGCTCACAAACAACAAGTACAAGATAAAATTAGTGAAATTTCTAAGGAACCAATTGGTACTCAAACCAGATACATTGATTCTAAGAAACTTAGATGATATGACTATCTTATAGTATTAATTATAAGTTCTGCTTTAATCGGGTTAAGTTTCATTCTTGGTATTTTTGCACTAAAAAGTACAGAGAAATCAGAATGAGTAATAACCGCTTTTGCATTAATTAGTCTTTTAGCTTTTTTAATTACTAATTGAATAAAAAATAGAAAAGTTGCAAAATACTATAATGATATTACAAGAAGATATCAAACTACTTTATCAGAAGATGAAGGATTTTTAAGAAGACTTTCTAAAATAATCCTTTTAATCTGCTTGGTATTGTCTATAACTTCAATAATATTGGCTATTACACTTTGAGTGTAATTTTTTTTATATTTCATAAAAAAAAGAGTGTTTTATTAAATAAATAGTTTAGATTTAATCCTCATCCTAACTGTTTATAAAATAAAATCACTCTTTTAAATATTAAATGCTCTTAATAAAATTGAATTTTTATCTAACAATATCATTTAAAATCTGTTTAATTCTATAAACCTTTACGATCACTCTGCCATGTTTTGTTTTGTAATATTATACATAGCCATTTTAATAATTAGATTCGCATTGTCTTTAAAAAACATATTTTTAAATGACAATGTAGAAAACGCAAAAAAGGCAGTTGGTTTATTGAATTTTTTATAAGTCAATAATTGATGCATTTTTTGATCTCCTTCATCGCCTATTTACATAGTAGCAAAGTGCCATCAAAAATGCAACTGTATGGACTATTAAATTAAAAAAAATAGATATTTAAATATCTATTAGTAAGTAATTATTTAGATTTTAATTATATTTAAATTTCTTAAAAAAATAATTTAAAAGTGAGTTTATTAAAATTAATTGATTTTAAATTTATTAGAAAATTTTAATTAAATTATCATTTTTTTCTTAAAAATGTTGGGAAATCTCCATCTTCTTCATCGCCAGTTTCTTCAATTTTTTGAGCAACTCTTTCATCACGATTTTCGTAATTATTATTTTGATTTCACTGTCCAGCTCTTTCTTGTGCTATTCTTCTTTCTTCTTCAGTTTGTTTCACAAAATCAGGTCTTTTATCATGATTTGTCATAAATGAAGTTCTTTGATCATAAGCAGTCTCTACAGGCTGAGGTTCTGGTTCATAATTTGAATATAATTCTTGTTGCATAGAAGAATATTGTTCATTTGATAATGAAGGTTTCTTATTAGAAATATTTGGAGCTTTATAATCGTCATCAAATCCAGTAGCAATAACTGTAACTATTAGATCATCATCTAAATGTTCATTAATTGCTATACCAAAAATAATATTTACGTCTTCTCCACTTGCTTGTTGAACAATATCAACAGCATCATATGCATCATTTAAAGAAACAGTTTTTCCACCAGTAACGTTAATAATAGCATCCTTTGCACCGCGAATTGAAGTTTCTAATAATGAAGAAGTTATAGCTTTATTTGCAGCTTCAATTGCTTTATCTTCTCCAGAACCTATTCCAATTCCAAATAAGGCATTACCTTTACCTTTCATTACAGTTCTAACATCAGCAAAATCTAGGTTAATTACTGCAGGAACTGCAATTAAATCAGTAATTGTTTGTACTCCTTGTTTTAAAATGTTGTCAGCTTCTCTAAATGAATCTTTTACTGGAATTCCACCAATAATTTCTAACAATCTATCATTTGAAATTATAATAATTGAATCAACAAATTTTCTTAATTCATTTAATCCTTGAACAGCATAAGAATTTCTTAATCTTCCTTCAAATCTGAATGGTTTAGTAACAATTGCAATTACTAATGCTCCAGTTTCCATAGCAATTCTAGCTATTTCTGGAGCAGCTCCTGTTCCTGTTCCTCCACCCATTCCAGCAGCAACAAAAATTAAATCTGATCCTTTTAATGATTTTCTAATTTCTTCTTCTGATTCTATAGCTGCTTGTTTACCTATTTCTGGATTTGCTCCAGCTCCCAGGCCTTTTGATACTTCTTGCCCTAAAACAATTTTTGTTGTAGCAGAACTTGCAGCTAAAACTTGTGCATCAGTATTTGCAACAATAAATTCAACTCCTTGAACATTATCGTCAACCATCCTGTTAACAGCGTTACAGCCACCACCACCAACTCCAATTACCTTAATTTTGGCATTTTGATTTAAATCTAATTTTGTAGACATGTTATTTCCCTCACTTTTAATATTTATTTCTTTGCGTATTTATAATACCATTTTTTAAATAGTTTTCATTATTTTGTTGTCCCACAAAATTTTGTGGAATTTGATTATTTTGTTGAATTAATTGCGCATTCATCAAAGGTGGAATGAATTCTCCATGTTGTGAACGCAATTGTTCTGTTCGTAACTGTTGAGCACGTAACTGTTGAGTAAATGCTAACTGTGCTTTTTGTGCTTGTTGTGCTTGCATTTGAGCTTGCTGAGCACGTAACTGTTGGTCAAATGCTTTTTGACCCAAAATTTGTTGTGCATGTTGCATTTGAGCTAAAGCTAACATATTTGGATTCTCATAAGTTTCTGTACTTGTTTTTACTTCTCTTAGATTTTTATTTGTTAGATGAGATTGTCTCATCATTCCGCATAATGAATTAGTTCAAATTTCACTTGCTCCAGTAATTAATGAATAATATATTTCTGAAATATTTTTGTAAGTACTTCTTAACAATAGCTTTTCAAAACCTGCAATCTCAGTGCTTTTTCCGGTGTGATAAATTTTAAAGTTTTTTATGCTTCCCATTTCTCTTGAAATTAAGATATCTGCCTTATCAATTACACCATTTATTTCTTCCAATAACATATATTTAATATCAATTGCTTTTAGTTCATAAGATCTTTTTTCAGATGCTATATATTTTCTATACATTACAGTGTTATCTAATGTATTAGATGAAAAATCTAATAGTTTAAATATATATTTATTAGCTATATCAAATTTAGCACTCATTTTTTTAGCTAAATTTTCAATAATATCTTTTAAACCAAATTTAATTACATCTTTTTTTACAAGTGTCTCTCGTGAAAAATAACCAATATCTATACTTTCTCAATCTCAGTTAATTAGAGCAAATGTTTCTCTAAAATTCAATCCTTCACTGCATTGTTTTGCCAATGAGAATAATTGACTTGTTGCTGATAATCTCTCAATTTTTAGTATTTTTAATACACCTTCAAAAGAATCAACAACATGTTTTTCAGCAGTATATACCTTAGCACTCATTGCTACCATATTTGCCTTAGAGTTTATTGGTGGTTTTGCAAAACTTTGCATACCATTTAATTTAAAAGCATACGGTTTTATATTTGTAACAATTAAGTTATCTTCATAAACAACTCTTTTTGCATCTTTATATAAATTTTTTATATGTTCTTCTCTAACAATTTTGTCAGCACTGTCAATAAAAATACTTGGATTAGCATCTTTTATTTGAAGTGTTGCTGTTGGATAGACAATTGCTGCTCTTCTAATTTTTTCTTTAAAAATTGATTCATATCGATTAATCATTTTTATTAATCGATGAGCAACAATATTTGTATCCACAATATCATTTTTATCAGTTAATCAGTTACTTTTAGATTTTTCTCTTTCTTTAAAGACAACTTTTAAACCAATACTTTTTTTATATTTTCCAACAGCAAATTTTATATACTTTTTAGTTATTTCAATAACTGCATAAGTTTCATTTTGCATTTAACCACCAACCTTTCTAATAGCTCATAGTTTTGCACTATGAGCTCTTCTATTTTTTTCAAGTTCTTCTTCACCTGCTACTACAGGTCTTTTAACTACCAATTCATAATCTTTTTTATTTTCAACTAAAATAGGTAATTTACTTAAAAATTTATCTTCTTTTGATGTAGTTTTAGATTTAAAAATATCCTTAATTATCTTTTCTTCTAATGAATGAAAAGATATAACTACAATAACTCCCCCAATATTTAATAGGTCAAGTGAGTTACTTAAAGACCTTTTTAAAACTTCAAGTTCATTGTTTACATATATTCTTAAAGCCTGAAATACTTTCTTTGCTGGGTGTTTTTTTTGCTTTAAAATTTTTTGTGGTAAACATTCTTTGATAATATCTACTAACTCAAAAGTCGTAGAAATACTTTTTATTTGTCTTTTTGCAATTATTTTTTTAGCAATTTCTCATGAAAATTTTTCATCTCCATATTGATAAAAAATATCTGCCAATTGTTTTTCATTAAATGTATTTATAACTTCTTTTGCATTGATTTTATTATTTTTTTGATCCATTCTCATATCTAATTCAGAATCAAAACGATAACTAAATCCCCTATCTGCTTTATCAAATTGTGGACTTGAAACTCCTAAATCATATAAGATGCCATCCACTTTTTTAATATTATTTAATGAAAGTAGAACTTTTATATTTGCAAAATTACCTTCTAAAATAGTAAAATTACTTGAAATATCTTCAAGTTTTTTTCTACTTATAGCAATTGCTTCTTGATCTTGGTCAATTGCATATAAATGTCCGTTATCAATTTTTTTTAAAATTTCAACACTATGACCTGCTCGCCCAAGAGTACAGTCAACATATATTCCGTTGCCTTTTATATTTAATAAATCTATTGATTCATTAAGCAAAACAGATGTATGTTCATGTGCCATTTTAATTTACTCCGCCCAATTTTTCTGCAGCTTCTACAAGCTTATTTTTTGCATCTTTATCATATACTTGATGTTTATTTTTATCTCAAATTTCAACTCATTCACCAGCCCCGGTGATTTGCACAGTTTTAGAAATTCCTACTTCTTCTAATAAATTTGAAGGTAGTTTAATTCTTCCTGATCCATCAATTGAAATTTCATCTGTATTTGAAAAAATGGTTCTAACAACAGTACGTGTAGATGAGGAAAGTGCACTTTGTGACTTTAACTCGTTATATCATTCTTTAAAGTTCTCTGGAGTTCTTATTTCTAAACATAAACCATCAATACTTCTTGTTACATAAACTAATTCACCCAATTTGTTTCGTAATTTTGAAGGAATTGTTAATCTAAATTTATCATCTAAATTATGTTCAAATGTCCCAAATAACACAAAGTCACCCACTTTCTCCCACACATAAACAATTATATACCACTTTCTTACATAATCAACTATTTTTTAAGTTTTTTACCCACTTTTTGATAATAAAAAAATGCTTATAAAAGCACATTTTGAATATAATTCTCTAAGTATACATAATGTTAAAAAAAACATAGAATGTATACAAGGAGAATTTTTTATATGTCAAATGTTACAGGTAATAAATCAAATATTTTAAGTATCAAACAAAAGCAAGAGTTAGTAAATAGACACTATAATGAAAATAGAACTTTTAGAGAGCTTTCAATTGAATATGGTGTATCTTATTCAACAGCAAGAAACCTTTGCATAAATTATAAAATATATGGAGCTGAATGTTTAATTTCAAAAACAGGAAAGCACAACAAGCATTCTAGTGTTAGACCAAATTCTTTAGACCCAAAAGATAAGGAACTAGCAATTCTTAAAAAGAAAATTAAATGATTAGAAATGGAAAATGAAGTTATAAAAAAGTTCAATGAAATGATGGAAAATCAAAAGAAAAAATAAATTATATTTATAAAATCATAGAAGAATTTAAATACAAATATCGTATTTCGGATTTATGTAAGCTTTTAAAAATTACTAGATCAAGTTACTATAGGTGAGTTAGCAATGGTAAAAAGGATTATATTATAAAAATAGACATTAATATTGCAAAAGAAATAAAGTTTCACTTTTTTAAATATAAAGGTATTTATGGTAGTCCAAGAATAACAATATGTTTAAAAAATAAGGGAATAAAGATTAGTCAAAATAAAGTAGCAAGAATAATGAGAATATATAAGATGTATTCAGTAATTAGAGTTAAAAAGATGATTAGAAAACCTAAGGAAAAGAAAAGTATTACTCATGGACCCAATATTGTTAATAGAAAATGAGAAATTTATGAGAAGAATGAATGCTGAGTGACTGACATTACTTATTTACCATTAAATAATAAATTTGCTTATCTTAGTATTTTAAAGGATGTTAAGACAGGATTTATAGTTGGTTATAAATTGTCTAAAATAAATGATATAAAAATTTATAGAGATACTCTTATTAATTCAACAAAATATAGAAATGACATAAGTAAATCGCTTATAATTCACTCTGATAATGGTTCTCAATATACATCATTTTTTGCAAAAAACTATTCAAAAAAGAATAATATAATTATTTCTTTATCAAGACCTGGAAATTCAATAGATAATGCAATGTGTGAAACATTTTTTTCTTCATTAAAAGAGGAATGAAAAAAAGAGTTAAAAGTAAACTCTTTTGAAAAATTGGAAAGCTCTATTAGTAAATATATTCACTTCTATAATTATGAAAGAATACGAGTTAAAACTTCTAACCCTCCATCTTATGAATACTTTAATAATTGAAACAAAATAAAAGTAATTGCATTAAATGCAATTACTTTATAAAAAAACATTTTGTATACTTGACAAAGTATATTCATAAAAGCACATTTAATGAGTTATTTTTCTTTCCAAAGACTTAATAATTCGATCAAGTTTTTGTTTTAAGTTTATTTCGTTTGTTAAAACTTCATTTAAAGACGGACTATTGCTTAGTTTTAAAGGTTTTATAAAGTATTTATTTAAGTATATTCTATAATACATATAAAAGCTTCTTAATAAATTCACTGAAGTTAAAGGGTCTGATTTTTCTACAATTTCATAAAAAGTCTTTTCATCAACTTCATTGATAAAAAAGTGATAACCATTTTCATTTAAGGAATTTAAAGCCGATAAAGGTATTATATTCTTAGAAATTTCATTAATATTATTTAACATAAAAGTTCCTCCATACATACATTAATCGATACCTTTTTTATTTTTTTTACAGAAATACAAAAAAATACAAAAAAAAGTGCTTATAAAGCACCCTATTTATTAATCAACTTTTTTAACTTCTTTATTTTTGTAAAAACCACATTCACGACAAACTCTATGTGGTTTAATCATACTTCCACAGTTTGGACATGAAATAATTGCTGAGCTAACTAAAGCCAAGTGACTTCTTCTTTTGTTTTTAGCAGCTTTACTGGTCTTTCTAAATGGTACAGCCATGTTGACACCTCCGTTGTTTTATTTTTCAAAGTTAAATTCTTTTAGTTTATCTCATCTTGAATCTACTTGATTTTCTTGTTCTTGTTGGTATTCATCTTCAGACATAAGTATGTAATCTTTACCGACAAATGAAATTTTATCATAATTATTACTTAAATTCATAGGAATATTTAAAACAATTTGCTCTATTGCATATTCTAATATATTAAATTTATCACCAAAAACAATATTATGTTGATCATCATTGATATCTTCAAAGTAATACTCTTCACTTCAATCGTAAATTTGATCCTCCAAATTAATTATTGTTCCATCCCTTGCATCAATTGCTGTCAATGACGCTGTGATTTTGGCATAAACTATTACAGATTTCATTGCATCTTGATAGTTTAAAATCCCCTTAATATGAACTTTATCAATTGATTTTATTAAGTCGTGACTTAATTTTAATTCTTTGCTAATTTCAAAATCATTATCTAAATTTACAATTCCCTTTAGTTCAATATCCTTTTTAAGCATTATCTTACCTCTATTTTAAGTTTTGAAAGATTATTTAGCACCTTATTCCATTCATTTTGAACTTCTTGATCTGTTAATTGATTTGAGGCACTATTAAATTCAAACGAAATTGAAACCGATTTAGAGTTATTTTCTTTCATTTTATTATCTTGATAGATATCAATCAGTTCAATTTTTACTAAATAATTAACTTTTTTAATAATTTTATTAATAACTTCTGAGTATTTATCTGATGCCTTTAATATAATTGAAACATCTCTTGTAGTTTTTTGAAATTTTGATATTTCTTGAGCTCTAATTATAGAGTTTTTAGTATTTTGTATTTCACTAATATTCAATTCTAAAATAAAAGTTGCATCCAGTTTTTGAGATTGTTCAAATCTAGGGTTTAGTTTATAAATAAAACCTAGTATTTTGCCTTTTAAACTAATTTTGGCATTAATGTAAGGATGAATCTCATTAATAATATCTTCATTTAAGTCAAATGATACATCATTTAAATCAATATTATAAGCTTCTATAATTGAGTCACAAATCCCTTTAATATATGCATAACTTGCTTTTATTGAAATGTCATAACCTTTTTGATTTAAAATGTCTCCACTAATAAGAACAGATAAGTGCCTTTGTCTTAAATTGTTCATATTGTAAATATCACCAAATTCATATAATTTGACATTTTTATTACCTTTTGAATAGTTAAATGCTGCAGTTTCTATAATTGATCTTGATAAACTTAATCTAAATGTCTCTCTAAGTTTACTTAAAGGGCTCATTAGATTTATTGGATTTTCAATATTAAATAAATTTCATTTTTGTACTTCTTCATTAGATAATAATGAATAAGTCTTAATATTTGTAAACCCTAAACCCAATAAATAGTTTTCGCTTTGCTTTTGTAAACGTAGATCTAATTTTTTAGATTTATTATCTGAAAGAATTTTAGGAGCAATTGAAGTTACATTATTATAACCATAAATTCTTGTAATTTCTTCAACAATATCTGCTTTATGAACAATATCTGTTCTAAACTGATCAATTATAAATAATATTTCATCTTTATTATCAATTACTTCAAAATCTAAAACTCTAAATAAGGCTTTAATTTCTTTTACAGATAATTTAATACCCATTAACTTATGAATATATTCTAATTTAACACTAACCTGAGTTTGTTTTTCATTTGATTCTTTTATAATTTCAAATTGGCTATTTGATTCATAAATATTATATTGATCTAATCAATACATTACCCTATTTTGAGCCAATGTATATAACTTAGAACTTACAGGTTTCATATATCTTTGCAAATCAACAGTTGAAGTATTAAATTCCTTTTGTTGCTTTCTCATAAAAATTGGGTCTAAAGATAAATAGACTACTAAAATTTCTTTTGAATCAACATTTGGTAAAAAATCTAAATTAGTTTCTACTCCAAGAGTTGAAATAAATTTGTTATCACATGATAACTGTAAATTAACTTCGTGCTCGCTATTCTTATTATTTTTAATTTCTAATTGTGAATTCAATTTTTTTGGATCCAAAAACATCACTGGTTGACCTGTTTCAATAGCAATGGCATTTGCTAAATCTAATCAAAAATTATGAGTAGTTTTTGAATCATTAAATTTAAGTCACAAGTCTTGATTAGAATAAATTTTATATTCTTTATCTCCAATACTAATAACATCTTTTACTTTTACTGTTTGTACTACAGCACTTCTCACAAATTTATCTACTTCTTTATGAATTTTTATTGATACAGGTGCTTTTAAACTATTTATTTTTAACTTATACTCCTTTGATATATCTTCTAATTTCTTATCAAAATAATTAGCTATTTCCTTAGCTAATTGCATTGCACCAAGGGCATCACTTCGATTAAGAGTTAAATCAACTTCTCATACAGCATCTAAAAAACCTATTTCATCTAATGCATTTTCACTACCTATCATTGAATAAGTGTCTTCTCTTGTAACAATTGGATAAATTCAATCTTTTTCCTTATCTGAAAGACTCTTAGGGTTTAAACCTATCTCCGGTAATGCGCACAGCATTCCTTCAGACATTTTACCCTTAATTTCTTTATTTGTTAATGTAATTCCATTTGCAAGTTTTTTACCAGCTTCAGCTAAAATAACATATTGGCCTTCTTTAACATTACTTGCCCCACAAACAATTGGAGAGACTAAATCCTCGCCCTTATCTACAAAACAAAAATTTAAATGGGTTCCATCAATAGGCGCTACATTTCCTAAATGTGCTATTTTTAGTTTGTCATTTAAAGTTGAATAATCTTTAAATGAATCTACTTCAAATCCAAGTGAGTTTAATGCAACTGTTATTTGTTCATTTTTAACACCTTTTAAATCAATTAACTTTTCTAATCATTTTCTTGTTAAATACATATTAATCTCACTTTCTAATCTCCAAAAAATTTAAATTGATCTAAAAATCTAATATCATTTTCATATAAATCTCTTATGTTTTTTAAACCATATTTTAACATTGCTAATCTTTCAATCCCTACTCCAAAAGCTAACCCAGTAACTTTTTCTGGATCTAATCCATTTGATTCTAATACTTCTGGTGCTAACATCCCTGAGCCCAAAATTTCAATAAAGCCAGTATATTTACAAATTGCACAACCTTTACCACTGCAATTAATACATCTAACATCTACTTCAGCAGAAGGCTCGGTAAAAGGAAAAAAACTTGGTCGCATTCTAATTATGGTATCTTCAGAAAATAAACGTTTACACATATATTCTAGAACTCATTTTAAATTTGCAAAACTAATTTTTTCTCCAATTGCAAATACGTCCATTTGCATAAACTGATGTGAATGTGTAGCATCATCATCGTCACGACGATAAACATTACCATAACTTACAGCTGCCATATTAATATTTCCTATTTTAGATGCTTGTGTAAGCATTCTAGCTGTCATGTTAGTTGCATGTGTTCTTAAAACAGTATGTTTATCTATATAAAATGTATCTTGCATATCTCTTGCTGGATGACCAATAGGCATATTTAGTTTTTGAAAACAATATTCATCTGTTTCAAACTCAGTTCCATCAATCATTTCATAACCTAGCTCAGTAAAAATTGAAGATACCTCATCTATAACTAAATTAAGTGGATGTTTCGTTCCAATTTTTAAATTAACTCCAGATAAGGATAAATCTATTTTTTCATTCTGTAATGTTTTTTTTAATATTTCATTTTCAAATTTTTCACTTAGATTATTTAATTTATCAAAAATTAAAATCTTAATTTCGTTAGCTTTCATTCCTGCTTCTTTTTTTTCCTCAGGTGAAGCTGATTTCAACTTCTTAAGAATATCTGTTAATGGAGATTCTTTACCTGCAAATTCCTTCTTCAAAATTTCCAATTCTTCTTTTGTTTTAATTTTATTAAATTGCTTATTAAAACTATTTAATATTTCATCTATTTTTTTTAACATAAATACACCTTTTCTAAATTTAAAGCAATTTAATTATACTAAATTAATTAATTAAATTATTATTTGATGAAATTTTGTTTAAGATATTCCTATTTTTAATAATTATTTGCAAAAAATAATATAATTAAAAAGAAAAATTATCCTTATTTACTCTATTTTTGAATGATATAGTAAAAATTTCAAAATGATTATCAGTATTTTCCATAAACTCCAAAATTTTTAATTTAAAGTAATCATCTGTATCATAGACTTTTTGATTATATTCAATAGAACAATGAATTTTTTCATAAAAGAGATATTTAATTAAACCATCATTAATAATATTTTTAATTTCCATATAAATCATATGGATAAGATTGTCCAATATTGTTATTTGATTTAAGTTTATTTTAAAATCTTCAATTTCTTCAACCATTTTTGCAAGAAATTCTCTAATACTCATTATTTTTTGTTTGATATCTTCTTCTTGTTGAAAGTTATAAGTAACTTTCAACTGATGTTGCATCATTGTTAGGAAATTATTAATATTTAAAATCTGAAAAAAGTCCTCAAATTCTCACTTAAAATTAATTTCTTCTAAAGTTGTTTGCATAATTTTCTTTTTAAATCTTTTAGAAATTTGTTCAACTATCATAACTACCTCTTTTAACTATATTTTACAAAAAAAACCCACTCTTTTGAGTGGGTTTTAAACTTTAAACTGGCAGCGTCCTATTTTTGCATTATACTATCGTCGGCGTTGCTGATCTTAACTTCTGTGTTCGACATGGGAACAGGTGTGACCTCAGCGCTATGACCACCAGATCTTAAGTTTTATTGTGTCTGAGAGACAAAGTTTTTTTTCAAAAACTAAATCGTACTCTCAAAACTGAATACTAGATGATTTTATATATCTATACAAGCAATTTTGTTAGGTTTTTCTTTGAAAGTCCTCGATCTATTAGTATTGGTAAGCTAAACACGTCACCGTGCTTACACACCCAACCTATCAACCATGTGGTCTACATGGGATCTTACTTCCGAAGAATGGGAAAACTCATCTTGAAGGAGGCTTCTCGCTTAGATGCCTTCAGCGATTATCCTTTCCGCACATAGCTACCCTGCTGTGCCACTGGCGTGACAACAGGAGCACCAGGGGTGCGTCCATTCCGGTCCTCTCGTACTAGGAACAGCTCTTCTCAATTTTCCTACGCCCACAACAGATAGGGACCAAACTGTCTCACGACGTTCTGAACCCAGCTCGCGTACCGCTTTAATGGGCGAACAGCCCAACCCTTGGAACCGACTACAGCTCCAGGATGCGATGAGCCGACATCGAGGTGCCAAACCTCCCCGTCGATGTGAACTCTTGGGGGAGATCAGCCTGTTATCCCCGGGGTAACTTTTATCCGTTGAGCGACGGCCCTTCCACACGGGACCGCCGGATCACTAAGTCCTGCTTTCGCATCTGTTCGACTTGTAAGTCTCGCAGTTAAGCACCCTTATACCTTTGCGCTCTTCGTACGATTTCCAACCGTACTGAGGGTACCTTTGAGCGCCTCCGTTACATTTTAGGAGGCGACCGCCCCAGTCAAACTACCCACCAAACACTGTCCCTGGCCCGGATAACGGGTCTAGGTTAGAACCTCAATGTAACAAGGGTGGTATTCCAAGGATGACTCCACGATCACTAGCGTGACCGCTTCAAAGTCTCCCACCTATCCTCTACATGTTACACCAAAATTCAATATTAAGTTATAGTAAAGCTCCACGGGGTCTTTCCGTCTAGTTGCGGGTAACCAGCATCTTCACTGGTACTAAAATTTCACCGAGTCTATAGCCGAGACAGCGAAGGGATCATTACGCCTTTCGTGCGGGTCAGAACTTACCTGACAAGGAATTTCGCTACCTTAGGACCGTTATAGTTACGGCCGCCGTTCACCGGGGCTTCAATTCAATGCTTCACCGAAGCTAACATCTCCTCTTAACCTTCCGGCACTGGGCAGGCGTCACCCCCTATACTTCGTCTTACGACTTTGCAGAGAGCTGTGTTTTTGCTAAACAGTTGCCCCTTCCTCTTCACTGCGGCTCACGTAAAGTGAGCACCCCTTCTCGCTAACTTACGGGGTGATTTTGCAGAGTTCCTTAGCTATAGTTATCTCGCTTGCCTTAGGATTCTCTCCTTGACCACGTGTGTTCGTTCTAGGTACAGGCACCTAATAAATTAACGCTAGAAGCTTTTCTTGGAAGCGTGGAGTCATGGACTTCGCTACTTGCCGAAGCGTTCACTCCCCATAACACTTCAAGGTTATAGTACGCGGATTTGCCAACGTACACCTCTTTGTGCTTAGACCGGCATAACCAACAGCCGGCATCCACTATCCTTCTCCGTCACTCCATCACTTTATTAGGTGGTACAGGAATATCAACCTGTTGTCCATCGACTACGCCTTTCGGCCTCGCCTTAGGTCCTGACTAACCCTGGGTGGACGAACCTTGCCCAGGAAACCTTGGTCAAACGGCATGGGAGATTCTCACTCCCAAACGTTACTCATGCCGGCATAATCACTTCTAATCGCTCCACCCGTCCTCACGGTCGAACTTCATAGCAATTAGAACGCTCCCCTACCACTTGCATTGCTGCAAATCCAAAACTTCGGTACTACGCTTAAGCCCCGGTACATTTTCGGCGCAGAAGCACTCGACTAGTGAGCTGTTACGCACTCTTTAAATGATGGCTGCTTCTAAGCCAACATCCTAGCTGTCTGTGCACTTCCACATCCTTACACACTTAGCGTAAATTTAGGGACCTTAGTTGTTGATCTGGGCTGTTTCCCTCACGAGCATGGACCTTATCACCCATGTTCTGACTGCCGAGTATGAAATTATGGCATTCGAAGTTTAATTGTGATCAGTACCCCTAGGTGGGGCCATCACACATTCAGAGCTCTACCTCCATAATCCTTTACCTCGACGCTAGCCTTAAAGCTATATCGGGGAGAACTAGCTATCTCCAGGTTCGATTGGAATTTCACCCCTAGCCACAAGTCATCCACGGTCTTTTCAACGAACGTTGGTTCGGTCCTCCATTAGGTTTTACCCTAACTTCAACCTGCTCATGGCTAGATCACCTGGTTTCGTGTCTACGACATCGTACTAAACGCCCTATTAAGGCTCGCTTTCACTACGGCTCCGTGTATTCCACTTAACCTTGCACGATATCGTAACTCGCCGGCTCTTTCTACAAAAAGCACGCCATCACCCATTAACGGGCTCTGACTTCTTGTAAGCATATGGTTTCAGGTACTATTTCACTCCCCTCACGGGGTACTTTTCACCTTTCCCTCACGGTACTGGTTCACTATCGGTAAAATGGTAGTATTTAGGCTTACCCAGTGGTCTGGGTAGATTCCGACAGGGTTTCTCGTGCCCCGCCGTACTCAGGATACTCTCTCGAGGTTAGTGCATTTCGCATACGGGACTATCACCCTCTGCGGTGCTGCTTCCCAACAGCTTCTGCTATACACTAACTTTGTAACTCTAACAAGAGTCCTACAACCCCGGCCCGTAGACCGGTTTGGCCTGTTCCGCTTTCGCTCGCCGCTACTGACAGAATCACATTCGTTTTCTTTTCCTCTTGGTACTAAGATGTTTCAGTTCCCAAGGTTCCCTTCACATAACCTATGTATTCAGTTATGGATAACACGAGATTAATCGTGCTGGGTTTCCCCATTCGGACATCGTCGGATCAAAGCTTACTTCCAGCTCCCCGGCGCTTTTCGCAGGTAGTCACGTCCTTCATCGGCTCCATTTTCCAAGGCATTCACCATACGCCCTTACTATACTTTCTAAAGAAAAACCTATTGCATATATAGATAATCTATAAAATTAATGAAATTTTAGTTTTCTTAGTATTAATCTAAATTAAGTTACTAAATACGTTTTATATTGTATATAAACGTAAGAAAAATAAAATGTCTATTTTCATCTAATATTCAGTTTTCAAAGAACGATTTTCTTTTCAGAAATTGCTTCCGGGCCTAAATGACCCTAAAAAACAATCTCTGAAAACTAGATAGAACGAGATATAATCAAAAGCTGTTTTATCGTTTCACTCAGCTTATTTTTTCTTAATCTACGAATACTCCATAGAAAGGAGGTGATCCATCCGCACGTTCCCGTACGGATACCTTGTTACGACTTCACCCTAATCGCTAATCCTACCTTGGTACGCTCCCTCCTTACGGTTAGGATACGTGCTTCTGGTATTACCAACTCTCATGGTGTGACGGGCGGTGTGTACAAGACCCGAGAACGTATTCACCGCGACATTGCTGATTCGCGATTACTAGTGATTCCGGCTTCATGAAGTCGAGTTGCAGACTTCAATCCGAACTGAGACTGACTTTTTGAGATTAGCTCCCCCTCGCAGGATTGCGACTCTTTGTATCAGCCATTGTAGCACGTGTGTAGCCCAGGACATAAGGGGCATGATGATTTGACGTCATCCCCACCTTCCTCTAGCTTACACTAGCAGTCTCATTAGAGTCCTCAACTTAATGTTAGTAACTAATAATAGGGGTTGCGCTCGTTGCGGGACTTAACCCAACACCTCACGGCACGAGCTGACGACAACCATGCACCACCTGTCTCAATGTTAGCCTCCACTACATCTCTGTAGCTTTGCACTGGATGTCAAGCCCTGGTAAGGTTCTTCGCGTTGCTTCGAATTAAACCACATGCTCCACCACTTGTGCGGGTCCCCGTCAATTCCTTTGAGTTTCACTCTTGCGAGCATACTACTCAGGCGGAGTACTTAATGCGTTAGCTGCAGCACCGACTTAAAGCCGACACTTAGTACTCAACGTTTACGGCGTGGACTACTAGGGTATCTAATCCTATTTGCTCCCCACGCTTTCGTGCCTCAGAGTCAATCACAGGCCAGTAGACCGCCTTCGCCACTGGTGTTCCTTCATATATCTACGCATTCCACCGCTACACATGAAATTCCATCTACCTCTCCTGCATTCTAGTTAGCCAGTTTTCAAGGCGAACCGGAGTTGAGCTCCGGGCTTTAACCTCAAACTTAACTAACCTCCTACGCACCCTATACGCCCAATAAATCCGGATAACGCTTGCCACCTATGTATTACCGCGGCTGCTGGCACATAGTTAGCCGTGGCTTTCTGGTAAGGTACCGTCAAACTAAAAGCATTTCCTCTTCTAGCTGTTCTTCCCTTACAACAGAGCTTTACAATCCGAAGACCGTCATCACTCACGCGGCATTGCTTCATCAGACTTTCGTCCATTGTGAAAAATTCCCTACTGCTGCCTCCCGTAGGAGTCTGGGCCGTATCTCAGTCCCAATGTGGCCGATCAACCTCTCAGTTCGGCTACGTATCATCGCCTAGGTGGGCCTTTACCCCACCTACTAGCTAATACGCCGCATCCTCATCTTCTAGCGACCCAGACGGGCCTTTTAACATCTTCTCATGCGATAATGATGTCGTATGCGGTATTAGCAGTCGTTTCCAACTGTTATCCCCCACTAAAAGGTAGATTAGATACGTGTTACTCACCCGTTCGCCACTGGGTGCAAGCACCCCGTTCGACTTGCATGTATTAGGCATGCCGCCAGCGTTCATCCTGAGCCAGGATCAAACTCTCATTAAATTTAATTAATGTGAAAATTTTGATTCATGACTATATCTTTATTCTCAAATAATTGAACTTGTATAAATTGTACAAATTAATTGGTTGTTGTTGTTCTATCTAGTTTTCAAAGATCGTTTCACGTCAGTTTTTAAAAACCAACGACATATAAGAATATATATGATTTGAAACCAATAAGCAATACTTTTTAAAAATTATTTCAAAATTAATTATTTTTATTTCAATAAAATATTTTTATGAATAAAATCTCAGAATTTCTCAATAAACCCTTTAAAATAGGCACTCTCATTGACAAGAAAGATAATAACATATTAAATTTTAAAAAGCATAAAAAAAATAAAAAAGTTTTAACTTTTTTATTTTACTCATCTCAATCAATTGTGGGTCTTAAATCAACACTATTTTGTTCATTAACTGGGTCTAAAATCTTATCAAGATCTACTTCCATACTCTTTGATTTGCTTTTTTTTGGAACACTTGTTGTATTTCACTTAGTGCTTAAAGGAGCTGTTTTAGATACCTTTTGAGGTAATCTACGTTCTTGATTTTTCATAGCCTCTCATATTTTATCTGAGTCTCCTAAGAATACTTTCCCTTGGTAATTTTCATCCAATTTTGGTTTTCTTCTAACATTTCTATCAACATATAATGGTTTTGCCACATTTCCAATAGGATTATTAAATTCTTTTTCTCTTTTTGCAGATCTTCTAGGAACAATTGTTTGTTTATAAGGGTCCTTAGGTTCACCAATTGGTGGTAAATCCTCAACCTTAGGTAGATTATTAACTGGTGCTATTTTTTGATTTGGTCGCTTTAATAGCTTATTAAATGAGTCATTTGGGTCTTGAATTTGTTCTACAAATTGCTCATTTTCAACTAATTTAGGTTGACTATTTTCAAATGGAATTTCTTCTCTTTCCATTGGATAAATATTGTCAACTGATTCTTCCTTTTGAACATTTATTTGTTCTTCTCTTTTAATAGGTTGATTATTTACTTCTTCTAAAGGAGTTTCAGTTAAAGTATGTCTAAAATTATTATTGCTAATATCTTCTTTCAAACGTGCCAATTTATCTGACATATTATAAGTTTTTTCATTTGGTGTAGAAGTAAATTCAGAATTAAATTCTTTAATTGCTGATGGACTTTCTTTTGAAATTATAGTTTCTGCTCTATTTGCAGGTGAAGAAACCTGAGAATAACTTGAATTTACTGTTTGGTTTGGTTTTGCTTTATTAACTATTTGTAATTTGAACATAAACATAGTTATTATAGAGCTCAGTGCACAAAATGCAGCTATTGTAAGCAAGATTGCATTTGAAACAACACTTGTAATTTGTACGTCACTATTTATTATAGTAATTGGTGTAGCTATTTTTGACATTAAAACTGATAAATAAGCAACATTAACTACACTTAAAATAACTGCTGAAATTGCATATATAATTGGTGTTATTTTATTTGGCTTTGTAATAAAGTTAACTATTCCAATTGCAAGGAATGCTCCTATTGATAATAATCCCAAAATTTGTATTGTATTAAAAATTGCAAATTCTGCTTCAAATGCAAACGTTACAAAATTTGTTCATTGCATTAAAAAAATGCCCAAAAAACTTGTTAGTAAAGCTGTTAACCAAATAAACAAGCTTAAAAATATACTTTTCATAATAGATACCCCTATCTTATATAGCCCTAAAATATACCTTTATTTTAGCACCATTAAATTGTAAAGACAAGTATTAAAAAAATAAAAATATTAAAAGTTATTTTGTAAATATTTTCTAAAAAACTAAATATCAGTTATTAAAATATTTCACAATAATTCCATCAGCAATTTTTGAGGTCTTTTTTTATTTCTACTCATAACATTAGAAATAAAAAAAGAACAGCAAATGTTCTTTTCTTTAATTAAATATTAATAGTTAATAACTAATCCCATATATCTTGTCATACTCAACAATGATTCTCTAATTCCTTGAACCCCTTCACCAGAGTCTTTAATTCCTAAAAAAGGAAAACTATCTGGTCCTCTTTGAGGTCTTGAATTAATGTTAACTGTTCCTGTTTTTATTTTTTTTGCAGTACTAATAGCTTTTGAAATATCTTGACAAAAGATACTTGCTTGTAAACCAAATTGTGAATTATTTGAAACTTCAATCATTTCTTCAATTGAATCTATTCTTATAATTGGTAGAATTGGTCCAAAAGGTTCTTCTCAAGCAACTTTCATATCCAATGAAACTTTATCTATTAATGTCGGTCACATAAGATTTTTATTTCTTTTATCTCCTGTAATTATTTTTGCCCCTTTTTGTTTTGCATCATCAATTAGTGTTTGAATAAAATCTGCTGATTTTTCATCAATTACAGGTGTAATAAATGCATTGTCTTTTGGCATACCAACACTTAGTGATTCTAATTTAGTTTTTAATAGCGGAACTAACTTATCTGCAATTTTATTACTTACTAAAACTCTTTTTACTGCAGTACATCTTTGACCAGAGTAACCAAAAGCTCCATTAATTATTTCTTCACAATATTTATCAAGTTGTAAATCATCTAAAACTAAGGCTGGATCTTTGCCACCTAATTCTAAAACTAAATCAGTTGTACTACCATTTTTTCTAATTTGATTTCCTACGCCAACACTTCCAGTAAAAGAAATCATATCAATTTCAGGATTTGAAGTTATGATATCTCCAATTTCTCTCCCTCGCCCTGTAACAATATTAAAGATACCTTTTGGTAGATTAGCTTCAATGACTAATTTAGATAAGAATGTTCCTACTAAACTTCCTGCTGTTGCTGGTTTAAAAACAACAGTATTTCCCATTACTAAAGCTGGAATTATTTTAGCAAGTGCTAAATTGAAAGGATAATTAAAAGGTGAAATAGCTAAAACTACTCCCTTCGCAACCCTTGAAAATATTCCAAGTTTATTTTGAGCACCCATACCTTCACCTGTAAAAGCTGAAGGCTCTATTCTTTTTGCCTCTTCAAAAGTATAATCAATAATTTCAATTGTTCTAACAACTTCTGCTAATGATTCTTTTAAGTTTTTTGCAATTTCTTCAGATATTATTTTAGAAATTT
Source organism: Spiroplasma endosymbiont of Cantharis nigra (assembly GCF_964019925.1). NCBI lineage: Bacteria > Bacillati > Mycoplasmatota > Mollicutes > Entomoplasmatales > Spiroplasmataceae > Spiroplasma > Spiroplasma endosymbiont of Cantharis nigra. The sequence goes on along the minus strand of NZ_OZ026470.1, from coordinate 72,599 downwards.
CTTGCTTGTTTTGGTCAATTAGGTCTCTAAATTTCTTTAAAACACTTATTCTTTCTAATAATTTCGTCTCTTCTCAATTTTTTTGTGATTTTCTTGCAGCTGAAAATGCTTCATTTATATCTTCAGCATTCAACGCACTTACTTTACCTGCGACTTTTAAAGTTGCAGGATTCATTACTTCTAGTCATTGTCCATTATCAATTAACTTATTATTAATTAATGCATTATATTGTCTCATTTAAATATCTTTCCTTTTCTAAAGTGAATAAATAATATTCATTAATATTGAACCTGCAACACCTACATTTAAACTTTCAAGTTCTTTATTAGTTTTAATTATTATATTCTTATCAATCTTTTGGGAAATCTCTTTTGAGATTCCCTGGCCTTCATTGCCAAGAATTAAAGCTACTCTTTTATTCTTCATATTTTCTAGTAAGTCACTTTTTTGCTTTAATAAAGTTCCTAAAACTATTATATTCTTTTGCTTTAAATTATCTATATAATTATTTAAATCTTCATTTAAAAGATTTAAATCAAAGTGATTTGATTGAGTTGCTCTTAAGACTTTAGGGTGATAAAAACTAACACAATCATTTGAACAGATAATGTTTTTAAAGTCAAAAGCAAAAGCACTTCTAATTAGAGTTCCTAAATTTCCTGGATCTTGTATACCATCAATAATAAGATAATTACCATCAAGCTCTTGTTTTTTTTCAATACGACAAATTGCATAAATTCCTTGACTAGTTTTTAGATCACTTAATTTTTTTGAAACATTATCTGAAATTTCTACAATGTTTTTAAAATTTTTATATTTATCAAATAGTTTGCTTTCAACTAAGATTAATTCAACTACCTCTTTTTGAATAGCCAAATCAACCATTTTGATTCCTTCAATGATGTATTTTTTTTGTTCTTTTTGAACTTTAGTTTCTTTATAAGATAAGACTTCTTCAATTAAAGAATTATTTACAGATGTTATCTTCATTTTTTATTCACTAAAAGCAAAACCAATTTGATATAATTTATTTTCTGGTTTTACATAGTCCTTTCCTTTATAACTTGGATTATCAACTGGATAACCATAAACTAATGAGGCTCTACGTGGTGGTTGTAATAATTTGGCTTGAATTGTTGCAATTGGAGCAATTGCTTCGCCCTTTCTTCTTTTATCTTTATTCTCTTCCATTAAATCTTCAATATCTTTAACTTTTTCTTGTTTTACTAAAATTCAAATTTTATTTTCTTTATATCACTTAACGATTTTTTTATATTCATCATAAGTAAATTTTTTTGGTTCACTACCAGAATAAAAACGATTAGTGTCTTTATTTCAATCAATTACATGATCTCTTCACATTATTCAACCAGTTTTTCCCTTTGTCATCATAGTATCGGTTTGCTTCAAGGTTTCATTGAAGTCATGAAACCCATAACCAGTAAAAGCATTTCCAGTTCAAACATTCATATAATTATTTGATTTTGGATCTCATATTTCTTCAAAATTTGTTGCAGCTACTCAATAACGTTTATCAGAAGAATTTCGATAAATTTCAAACCCATATTTACTGTTTTTTAAAACAACTTCTTTTGAAGTAACTTTAATAACTTTAGCTTTAAATTTATTTAATATTAACTGTATTTCATTTTCAGTTAATTTCAATCTAACTTCACCACGAGACATTTTTATTCTTGCTTTTGTTTCATTTAATTGGTTATAAGATGTCATTCTTTTATGTGCAAAAGAATTAAGAATATTTAAATCTGATTTGGGGTCAGGAAAGACAAAATCATGAGTAACTAATTCTTCATCTAATTCAGTTGTTTTAGTAATTTCATTTTGTCTTTTTAGTTTTGAAATAATGTTTGAAGCACTTTTCTTATTATCTTCTAACCCTTCAATGATAGCTTCACTTTCCACTTTTACTTTTTTTGGTCTTTCTGATTCAAAAATAAGTTCTTGTGTTCGATCTTTACTAACTATATCTTTCTCTTCAATATTAATAGTTTCATAATTATCATTAACTGATTCAGTTTTTGTTAAAGAAGGCATTTTTGGGTCATGTGGGTCTAAAGGCTGGTAATTATATATATTTTTAAGATCTTTATTTGACATTATTAATCCCTCTTCTTTTTTCTTTAAAACTAATAACCAGTATCTTGTCTATTAAAATTTATTTGATTTTTTTTGTTATAAATATTAATAATTTCATCAGTTGTAATCTGTAAAATGTACATAACTGATAAGAACTCATCTAATAGTTCACTATAAGATTCACTATTAAATTTTTCTTCAAATATTAAAGCTTTTCTATAAACATTAATACTTCATAAATCAACATCACTAGCCTTTATAATTTTATTATTAAATTTTAAAAAGTCAAAATTTATATCAATTCCTAAACTTATAATAAAATGTACACAATCAATTAATTCTTCTAATATTATTGTTCTTTCGCTTGCTGGCTTGTTTGATCAATATTTAAAGGCTCTATATTCATTAATAAATTCTGACACCTCAACAAGAAATGCAATTATTTTCTTTTTAATTATTTTCTCATTTACAACTATTTTTTTTGTATCGATTATATATTTATCCAAGATTATTTGTTTCTCTTTTAAATAAATTAAATTTTCTTTTGTTAGCATTTTTTTCACTCCTATATAAAGTAATTTTAGTTTAAAAAAATGATAGTAGCCCTATCATTTTTTTATTTTTTTAAAATCCTGGTTTTTTTAGCAATTTAAACATATTTGCTTTATAGACTTCAACTCCTGGTTGATTAAAAGGATTAATACCTAATAAATATCCGCTCATTGCACATGCTTTCATAAATCAATAAGCTGCATAGCCAAACATTTCGGCATCCATCTTATCAAATTCTAATACAATATTTGGAACTTCTCCAGTATTTGCATGGGCATCAATAACACCTTCAAGTGCTATCTTATTAATTTCATGAAATGATTTAGTTGTTAAATAGTTTAAACCATCTAAATCGTCACTATTTTTTGGAACTTTTAAATCAAAATTAGGTTTCTTAACATCTATTATTGTTTCAAATAATATGTTTTTTGTACCCTCTTGAATAAATTGTCCTAATGAATGTAAATCAGTTGAAAAAATACAACTTGTAGGAAATAAACCTTTGCCATCTTTACCTTCTGATTCTCCAAATAATTGTTTTCATCATTCTGTAAATGTTTGCATTTGAAGTTCATAACCTACTAAAGTTTCGGCTTTATAACCTTTTTCAATATGCAAAATATATCTTGCTATTGCATACTTATAAGCATCATTATTAATGTTTTTTGTATCTTCCATAGCTTTTTTAGCTCCCTTAAAGATTTCATCAACATTAACTCCCGCTACTAATAAAGGAAAAATTCCTACTGGTGTAAATACTGAAAACCTTCCACCGATATCATCTGGAATTGTAAACTTTTCATAGCCTTCAGCTGTTGCAAGTTCTTTTAAAGCTCCCTTGGCTTTATCAGTTACTGCAACAATTCTTTCTTTTGCAATTTGCTTTCCTTTTAGATCAACTAAAAGTTTTTCAAATACTCTAAATGCTATTCCAGGTTCTGTTGTAGTTCCTGATTTTGATATATTTACAATACCAAATTCTTTATCTTTAATATAGTCAACTACCTGTTGAGTATATGTAGATGATATAGTATTTCCTATATAGATTAATTCTACTTTATCTTTTGTGTATAAACCTCTGATCATTTCATCGGCTGCACGCGCTCCTAAATAACTTCCCCCAATTCCTACAACTAGAAGAATGTCAATTTTATTTCTAAGCTCTTGTGCTACTTTTTTCATTTTTTTTAATTCATCTTTATCAAACTCCACTGGTCAGTTATTTCACCCTAAAAAATCACTACCTATACCAGTTTTATTTTCAATCATATCATGTACTTCTTTAATTTTTGCTTCCCTAAATTTATTAATTTCACTTTTAATTTTTGAGTCTTTAAAACTTACTTTTATCATATTGCTAATACTCTCCTTATGACTACTTTGATTCTACGCTATTTTTTAAATTATCAAAACCACTTTTTGTTTCTGGTATTTTGGTTTCTGATGACTTTAATAAATGCGGTCTATTTGCTTTGTAACTCAATTTAACTTGTTTTTTGTCTTCTAAATACTCAATAACTTCAACTTCATATGATTCATTTATCATTAAGAATTCGTCAATATTTTTAACAAAAAAATCCGATATTTCAGAAATATGAATTAGTCCTTTAACTAATTCATTGTCATCGTTAATTTCACAAAAAGCACCGTAGTTAACAATTGCTGTAATCTTTGCTTCTACTTTTTGTCCTTTATTCAACATACTCTTGCTCTCCTTACAAAATAATTATAAACTTAAATTGTAATAGAAATAATTATTTAAAAAAAAATTTTTAAAAGTAGGTGATTTTTTGGAAAAAAATAATTTAGAAGAGAAAGTAAAGGCTACACTTGAGCAATTAAGAATGTATATTACACAAGATGGTGGAGATATGGAATTTGTTGCTATAAAAGATAGACTTGTTTATATCCGCCTTAAGGGTAATTGTGTTGGATGTGGACTTACTGAATTAACTTTTAAAGAAGGTGTTGAGGGAGTTTTAATTGAAGAATTTCCCTATGATATTGATGGTGTAGAACTTGTAATGTAAATTGAAACTAGGAGACTAATTTAATGATTTTTTTAACATATGAAACAGAAATAATAAATACTATTTTAACTGCAATTTCAACAATAACTGTATTTACAGCTTCTCTATTGATACCTTTTTTAGTAAAGAAATATAATGATAAGAAGCAAAAATTTGATGCAGCTGAGAGAGCATTATTAGATGCCTTTAATAAATACTTCTCAGATGAATATTCAAAAAATGATTTTGAATGATATCTAGCAGAAATAAGGGCTGTTTTAAAGCGTTATGAAGTAAATTCAATTTTATGTACAAATTGTAAGAAAAAATGTAACTCAAAAAAATATATGGAATGATTTGAAACAGTAGACAAAACAATTCCTGAAATAAATAATTTTTCTTTTAAAACTGGAAAAATGAGTTTCAAAATTGAATTAACTGCCCTATTTTGCTATAAATGTACTAATAAAAAAGTAACAAAAAAAGCACTAAATACATAAGATTATTTGAATAAGTGATATATTTAAAGTCAAAAAAAACGTTGGTTAAACCAACATTTTTTTAACTAATCTTTTTCTTTGCTTCATTTGCCAGCAAATTCTTTTGGATTGCTGAATAATTAAGATTTGACATCTTATTAAAAAAGACTGAGATAAAAACAGTTCCAAAAATACCACATAATGTACCAGTTATAAATATAGGATAACCCACAATTGTTGGATCAATTTGCGGATATGGAATTAATGGCAATGTTTCAGTTGTTTCAATCTCTAATTTTAATAGCATAATCATTCTTAAAATAATATAAAAGGAATAAATAGTTATAAAAATTAAATTAAATCAACAATATTTTTTAATAAATATTTTATCTTCCACTTTTTCATTTTGATAAATAAAATAAAAAGTTAATACCATAATTGGAGTCATAAAGTGCTCAATTATTGATTTAGTTTTTCCATATCAAGTATCAAAACCAATTATGTCTCCTTTTTGAGCTATAAATGTAACATTAAATAATATAAAAATTAAGACATTTAATGTTGTAATTGAAGTATGAATATTTTTGCCAACCATTCATCTTGCCATGCTTTTATTATGTAAATGAATTCAATTTATCAAACCAAAAATTGAAGTTATAACTGCAACTCAAACTGAAAAATAAATTGTTTGTTCTATAATAGCAACATTAAAATCACTTTTCTTTGGATCATATAGTGTTCCACAAATAAGATCCAATAAAAGTGCTAATGCTAAAGCTAATGTACACCATACATAAAAAAAATAGTTAAACCATTTTTTAATCTTATCTTTTTTAAGCATAGAGTTATCTCCTCACTAAGTGTTTTTAACCTACAGAACCTTCCATATCCATTTTTATAAGTTGATTTAGTTCAACTGCATATTCTAGAGGTAATTCTTTTGTAAAAGGTTCTAAAAACCCCATAACAATTATTTCTAAAGCTTGTTGCTCATCAAGTCCTCTACTCATTAAATAGAATAATTGCTCTTCACTAACTTTTGAAACAGTTGCTTCATGTTCAATTTGAGATTGATTATTATGAACTTTATTTTGAGGAATTGTATCTGAGTGTGATTGATTATCTAAAATTAATGTATCACATTCAACTCTTGCCTTTGAATTTATAGCTTCTGGACCAATATATGCAAGTCCTCTATAATTTGCAGTTCCTCCCTGGAAAGTAATTGATTTTGATATTATTTTTGATTTAGTTTCTTTACCTAAATGAATCATTTTACTTCCTGCATCTTGATATACTCCTTTTTTAGCAACAGCAATCGAAATAGTATCTCCTTGTGCTCTGTCACCTTTTAAAATACATGATGGATATTTCATATTAACTTTTGAACCAATATTTCCATCAATTCATTCCATTCTTCCGTCTTCTTCAACAATGCTTCTTTTGGTAACCAAATTTAAAACATTGTCACTTCAGTTTTGTACTGTTGTATATCTTACACTTGATCTTTTTCCAACAAATATTTCAACAATAGCAGCATGTAAATTATTTTCTGAATAAACTGGCGCAGTACATCCTTCAATGTAATGTAACTCTGCATCATCTTCTACAATAATCAAAGTTCTTTCAAATTGTCCTGAAGATTGATAATTAATTCTGAAATAAGCTTGTAAAGGTTTTTCTAATTTAACTCCTTTTGGGATATAAATAAAAGTCCCCCCTGATCAAACAGCTGCATTTAAAGAAGCATATTTATTATCATCATTTTTAACTAATTTACCAAAATACTTTTTAAAGATTTCAGGATATTTTCTTAAAGCTGTATCACAGTCAGTAAAAAGAATTCCTTGCTTTACCAATTCTTCATTCATTTTTTCATAAACTGGACGTGCATCTCATTGTGCATTAATTCCTGCTAAAAAGTTTTTCTCTGCTTCTGGAATTCCAAGACGATCAAAAGTTCTTTTGATGTTATCTGGAATATCATCTCAAGACCTTGCCGTTTTTCCTGCTCCTTCAGTATAATAATAATAATCATTAAAATCAATTCAATTTAAATCTGGACCAAAAGTTGGTTGAGTTTTTTTCTCAAAAACCTTTAAGCTTTCTAATCTATAATCAAGCATTCATTGTGGTTCATTTTTATGTTTTGATATTTCTCTTACAACATTTTCATTTAAACCTTTTTGAACTTTATATGTTGAAACTTCACCTTCATTAAACCCATACTTATAATCAGATATTTGTTTAATTTCTTCTTCTTGTTTTAATTTTTTCATATCCTACACCTCCTTATTTACAATTCACTTTAAACCATCAGCTCCTAAAAGAGCACAATTAATTCTATTTCCTTGCTTATTAATTTCTCAAAAAGCAATTAATTCATCTAATATTTCTTCATCATAATCATTGCCAGCTATCATATTAAAGTAATTAAAAAGCTGTTTTTGAGCTTCTTGACGAGTCAAATTTATTAATTTTGAACATAATATGTCAGTTGAAGCAGTTGATATTGCACAAGCATTACCATCAAATCTTGCATCTACAATTTTTTCACCTTCTATTAGTAATTGAACATTAATTTCATCTGCACAAGTTGGTGAATCTTGAAATTTAATAATTGATTTTTCATTTTCAATAAGACCTTTAAAATCTGGTTGCGTATAGTGCTCCATAATTATTTGCCTTAATTGAATCTTATCATTTTTATCAAACATTACATAATCACTCCTTTATAAAATCTCATTAATTCAATTATCACAATCTTTTAATGCTTCAATAAATTTATCAATATCTTCTTTACTATTATAAATTGAAAAACTAGCTCTAATAGTTGAACTTACTTTAAAAAGTTCATTTGCCAATCTTGAGCAATGTTTTCCAACTCTTACAGAGATATTATATTTTTTATTTAAAAAGGATCCAAAGTCTTGTGAGTTTACATTTTTCATATTAAATAGCACAATTGGTTGATCATTTTCTAGATTATAGAATTCAAATTTCTTACGATCAATATCTTTAACTTTAGCTCTAAAATATTTTTTTAATTCTTCTTCATAAGCAATCATTTTTTCAAGTTTTAACTCTTCTAATATATCTAAACAGACATTAAAAGCATAAATAGCTGACAAGTTAAGAGTTCCTGCTTCAAATTTATCAGGAATTGGTGCTAATTTGTAAGTATTTGTACTAATACTTACATTATTACCCCCACCATAAAAAATTGGTTTTAAAAACTCTAAAATTTCTTTTCTCGCCCATAAGATACCTAATCCAAAAGGACCATAAATCTTATGTGTTGAAAAAGCAACGCAATCAACATCTAATTGTTTAATATTAATTTTATTTTGTTTGATTGATTGTGCTAAATCTAAAATGATTATAATTTTTTTATTAAGTTTTCTAATTTCTTTAACTATGGCAACAACATCATTTAAACCCGCAGTTGTATTTGAATTCATTGCAAAAGAAATAATTTTAGTTTTAGTAGTTATTTTATTTTTAAGTTTTGAGATGTCAATTAAAAACTTTTCATCCAAATCTAAATAATCAATTTTCAAACTTTCTTCTTGTGATAATACCATTCAAGGCAATAAATTAGATGAATGCTCCAACTTAGTTAATAAAATCTCATCATTTTTTTTAAGATAATTTCTCATACCAAAAACTAGTTGATTTAATGAGTGCGTTGTTCCACTTGTAAAAATAATTTCATTTTTATCATCAATACCAATAAACTTTGCTATTTTAGACCTAGTTTCACTAACCATTTGATTTGCTTTATAAGCATTATCAAATAGATTATTGTGCGTATTAGCTCCAATCTTTAAATCATAGTCACTTTGAGCTTTTATAACTTTATCAAATTTAATTGCTGTTGCAGCTGAATCAAAATAAATTTCCTTACTATTGTTTTTAAAATATGAAAAGTTATCTTTAAAATTCATTAAATCATTCCCTTTAGTTGTTCTTTTAAGTATTTTAGTAGCTTTTCATCTTCAATTTCTTGAAATATTGGCTCAAAATAACCATTTATAATTAATTCTTGTGCCTGAGTTTCATTTAAACCTCTTGAAAGTAAGTAAAATACTTGATCAGGGTCAAGCATACCAATTGCATTAGCATGACTTGCTACAATATCATTTTCATCAATTAATAAAACTGGATCCGAATCTGCTTTTGCCATTTTATCTAAAACCAATAATCTTAATTCCTGATGTGCTTCTGATTGATTTGAACCCTTTTTAATATCACTAATACATCTAATAAAACCTTTTGATGTATCTTTTAGTACTTCATAAGTTCTAATATTTGAATACGAGTTTCTAGCTTTATGTACTGAATTTATAACTGAGTTTTTTTTAAAACTTTTATTTATTATTGTGGCATTATAAAATTCCACTGCCGTATTTTCTTCATTTAAGTTAATAGTAAAATTATCGTTACAATCATAATTTGCAATATTTGATATTTTTAAATTTAATGAAGAATTTTTATTTAAATTAAAATTTATATTAAAGTCTTTTTGACTAACTTCAGTTGAAGGTAAAAATAACACAATAATATTTATTTCAACATTTTCTTTGATGTTTAAATCAATTGTTCCAAATTTATTCTCTAATAGTATAATTTTGCTTTCATTATCTTCAAAGTTAAAAGTTTTAGGTAATTTGTTTCTAAAATCTATATATGATTCATTTAATTTTAAATTAGTCATTATTTAGATAATTCCTTTACTCATGTATAACCTTCTGCATTAATTCTTTCAATAATTTCTTTTCCCCCACTTGTTATTATTTTTCCCTCAATAATAACGTGAGCATGAGTTGGTTTAACCTTTTTGAAGAATCTATCATAGTGAGAAACAATTACCATTGCATTTCTTGATAAATCTACTTGATTTAAGTTTTTTGAAACAACTTCCAAAGCATCAACATCTAATCCTGAATCAATTTCATCAATTAAACTAAAAATTGGATTCAACATTTTTAATTGTAAAATTTCATTTTTCTTTTTCTCTCCACCACTAAAACCATCATTAACGAATCTCTTTAACATATTTAAATCAAAGTCTAACTCTTTTGCTCCTTGTTTAATATCTTTAAAGATTTCTTGTAATTTTTTCTTTTCATCACTGTGAGCGTTTACTATATATTTTAAAAACTCTAAGTTTGAAACTCCTGGAATTGTTTGTGGGTTTTGCATTGCCAAAAATAAACCAGCTTTACTTCGTTCATTAACATTCATCTCTAATATTGATTCACCATCAACTAAGATATCTCCTGAAATGATTTCATACTTTGGATGACCCATAATTGCCATTAATAAAGTCGATTTACCATTACCATTTGGCCCCATTAAAGCATGAATTTCTCCTGATTTAACTGTTAAACTAATTCCCTTTAATATTTCTTTGCACTCTATATTTACATATAGATCTTTAATTTCTAATTTATGCATTTCTAAGCTCCTTGCTCTATTATTATAGTTATTATTATAGTAAATGTTAAACTAAGTTTAAAAGAGCAAAAAAGACAAATATTTTATTTTTAATTGCAATTTAATGTTATTTTATGTTATTTTTCATTATAATTATTTTGATACAAACCAAGGAGTGAATGGTGTGAAAAAATTATTAACACTGTTAGGAAGTGTTAGCTTAACAGCAACAACAGCAACAATGGCTGTTGCTTGTGGTACTGACTATGACATTAAAGAAGACGGAAACTCAGTTCTTATTCAATTTTTACAATCAATAGATGGAAAAGCAAAAATTACATCTACTGATATTCTATGAAAATTAATTAATTCATCAAATGGTCCAAAGAATAGAGAAAAACTAACTTTAGACTTATTGAAAATGATTAATTTATCTATTCTAGCTAATATAGATTCAGAAGAAAATGAATTTACAATAGATGAAGATAACTTATATACAAACTATGATTTAAAAAACACTTTAAAAGAAAGATGAACAAATCTTATTTCAATTGTTGATAGACAAATAGTTAATGAAAAAGATGTATATAAAAAGAAAAACGGTAAAAAATGAGAAAAAGAATGAAATAAAATGCTTGTAGATAAATACAGCGTTTATCAAGATGATGTCAAATCAATGGATAAAAACTTCCTAGAAAACAAATATAAAGCAGATCTTCTGTTAACAGATACAAATAATAATGCTTCAAAAACGTTATTAGATGTTTTAATTAACACTGATCAAACAGGAGTTACTTGAATAAGTTCAAATGATATTATTAAAAAATATAATGCACTTAAAAAAGTAATTAATGACAATAAAGATAACGAAGCAACAATTGCAAGTTATTTAAGAGCTGATTTAGATCAAATAGCTCAAATTAAAAATTCAACACAAAATGATACAAACAAATGAGAAGAAACTAAATTGACTAATGAGTCAAGTGATGCTGATATAGTGGCTGCTGCTAAAGAAGTAAGTGATATTGATATATCTAAAATATTGAATGATACTCCAGTTAATTTAAATAAATTCACAATAAGTGATTCAAATAACTCAAGAGCAGGTTTTTTAAGTAATTCACAGAAATTTTTCTTAGATCGTTTCTATAATACTCAAGCTCCTCTTGCTATAAGCGAAGTTGTAGTTCCATTTTCTGAAAATGGATCATTTGATAATGGAGTTACAGTATCAGATTTTGAATCATTAGATGGAAATGATCAAAAAAACACTAACGAATTACTAGCTCAAATTTCAACAGATGATTCAATTAATACTTGAAGAAGATGAATGGTTGAAGGTAAAACAGACAAACATCCAAAAGCAACTGTAAAAAAATATGATAAACTTATGACTTTAAGCAATTCATCAGATTTTTCTCAAGACATGCGAGCAGTTGTATATGACTTTATTTTTGAAGGTAACAATGGTAAAGCAATTACTACTGCACCTAGTGTTGACCAAGGACTTGCTACATTAATTAAAGATATTTCAAGAGAAAATAAAGCTAATAACAAATTTTATGTTTTTAATGAAAATCAAGGAAGAGTCTATTATGTGGATTCAACTGGATTGCATATAGTTCAAATTGATGGATATGAATTCTTAAAAGAGTCAGAATCAGCTGAAAAAGTAGGAATGCGTCAAGAAGGAATTATAGAAAATAAAATTAATAAAGAAACATTAGCAGAATTAAATGAGTTTAAAAAATATAATGCTTTACAAGATACTGAAAAAGTAGCTGTTTTACAAACAAGCAGAAGTGATACTTATGCTAAGTTAAATAAAACAGTAGTTAATCCATACTTACATTATCTAACAAACTCTTCAATGTTAAAAGGAGTTACAGGTTCTGCAACTAGTTTTGATATTATGTCAGAAGTTAAAACTTGAGCACAAGTTTCATCTTCAACAGATGGTTCTGCATCATATTGAATGACATCAGTATTTGATTATTTTAAAACTATTTCAAAATCAAAACAAGAAGACTCATCATTTAGTCAAGAAGATTTTATAAATAATTATATTACTTTCAATATAAGTGAAGAAAAGAGTCAAGAAGAAGAAGTTATTGCAAAAACTCAATCTTGATTCTATGCTGCAGTTAATTCAAAACAAAGTTTAACAGCAATTAATCCAGCTATTTTATTTATTGAAGCTAGTGAAAAATGAACTGATGAAATAAAAACAAAAACTGATGCAAGTGGTTATCCAAAATTACTTTTAGATAACAGTGCATATAAAGAAGATATTGTTTCAAAAACTATTGAAATGTTCTGAAAACCAAAAACTAGTTCTGAAACTACAGGTGATATGATTTTAGATAATAATTTAAAATCAGTGGTCTTTGATTATAATTCAATCATTAAAAATATTGAAACATCATATCTTTCTTTCAAAAAAGGAGGTAGTAAACAATGAAAAAATTATTAGGAATACTTAGTGCAGTTTCATTAACTGTATCTACCCCTTCTCTTGTTGTAGCTTGTACAAGTACAAGAATAACTAAACCAAAATTAAATAAAGAATTAGCTAAAAAATTATTAGTACAAATATCTGGTAATAAAGACCTTGCAAACATTGATTTTGGTTCATTATTTACAGATGCTGAAATTGAATCTGTAATTGTTAACATGATAAATGAATTATTATCATTACAATATAGTTTTGATTCAACAAATACTATGTTTAAAAATTTAGATTTTAAAGAGTTTTACACTTCTGATAAAGATAAAGGAATTGAAGAATCATTTAAAACTAAATACAGTCTTGAATCTAGAACAATTGCTGAAAATAAACTTTTTGAAGATTATACAAAATCAATTGGCACAACAAGACTTGATTACTGAGCAATAAGAAATAATTATAATTTAAACATTCAAAATGATGAAACAAAAGTAAATTCTATGGATGGTGAACAAGTAGAAGTTAATAGTTCTAATCCATATATTTATATTTCTGATTCTAAACCTACTGGTGATGCACAAGATAGCATTTGAAAATTCTCAAATGAACAAGGAAGTCATGGTACTATTGCAGGTAAAAGTAAACTGCCTACTATTAAAGACTTAACAAATGAGTATCAAAAGAATGGATCATCAATGTTTTGAGTAAAAAATAAAGATGATTTTGTAAATATAAGTGCAAAATCTGCATTATATTTAAGATTTCAAGATTATTTTGAATCTAAATTGTTAGAAGACATGAACGATAATCTTCTAACAAATGCCTATTTAAAATCAACAATGTTTAATATTAAAACAATTGAAGAAGAAAAAGCACCTTTCATTAACCCTTCTTCAGCAATGTTTTCAAAAACACAAACATTGAATGAAACTTCAATTAATGAATATTGAAAATCAAATATTAAAATGGTTTGAACTTTAAAATTTGATGTTACTAAAGCTCAAGCAATAGATGAAATAAATAAAATAATTAATGATAAAACTGATCTTTTAAATATCAGTAGTGGTGCTTTAAAAGAAGGAAAAGAAATTAAAGAAATTGTAAAGATGTTTGATGATGCTACAATTAAACCTGTTAATGATAATAGAACTGCTTATGACTCATACTTTGGATTACAAGGTTATCAAGGTTTAACTATTTATGATGGAGATACTGCGCTTGGAGAAAGTCCAATAACAGGAAAAGGTTATGAAGCAAAAGTTAAGTCATGAAATAATGGTCCTGGTATTATTAAATCAAGTTCAGAAAACTTCTTAACTATTGATACTGAAAATAATAATTATGCAGATTTAGTAATTGTATTGCCAATTTATATGATTGAATTATTAGGAGCATCTAATAGTGAAGAATCAACTTATAAAATTACTGGTAAAGGTGAAAACGAAGAAAGTGCTATAAAATTTAGTAATACTATAGGAAACGAATCTATTTATAAGGATAGATGAAATAGTAAAAATAATTCAACATTACATTCAAAAGATGTTGCCGAATTAGCAAAAGACAAGATAAAACAAGAAGCTTTATTAAATCAAATTATGTTTGGAATTTCAAAAGATTCTAATTCAAGTGATTTAGCTAAAACAATCATATATTCAAAATATTTGGACAAAGATGATGTTTACTATGCTGGTCTATGAGATAAAATTGGAACATATATTAAAAGTGAAGATGATAAAGACGAATAAAATTAAAAATAAACCGCCATTAGGTTTATTTTTTTTATAAAATATTTAAGAAACGAGGAGTTAAAATATGGATTGTATTTTTTGTAAAATTATTAATAAGGAAATGGCATCTAAGGTTTTTTATGAAAATGAATATACCCTAGCCTTTCTTGATATTTTTCCAAATAGTGATGGTCATTCTTTAGTTATTCCAAAAAAACATTTTGAAAACTATGAAGAAACAGATGATTTTTATTTGCAAGAAGTTGCTAAAACCAAAAAAATTGTTGCTAAAATGTTAAGAGAAAAGTTGAACTCAAAGGGTATTAATTATGTCTCTAATCAAGGTTCAGAGGCCTTTCAAATGGTATTTCACTATCACGAGCATATTATACCTAAATATGTAAAAGAGCAAGGATATGGCTTTAAAATTAATAATAAACCAGAAGATCTGACTAATATTGATGAAATTTTCAATAAAATAGTAGATTAAAATATATTAACTAAAAAAAAGAGAATTACATTAATTTGTAATTCTCTTTTCTTTTATTTTAATTCCTTAGTTTCCATAAATTTTTTAAACCAATGATATGATTTTTTTAAATACCTATCACCAGTTCCATTATGTTTATCATCATAGTCAACGTAAACCACTCCATAACGCTTATTAAACTCGCTTGTAGCACCACTAACTAAATCAATTGCTGTTCACATTGTATAACCAAAAACATTAACACCATCTTTAATTGCTTCATTAATTTGAATGAAATGTTCTCTAAAGTAATCAATTCTATAGTCATCATCTACTGTTTTGTTTTTATTTAAAGTCTCAGTTACACCAATTCCATTTTCAGAAATAAATAAAGGTAATTGATATCGATCTCACAATTGATTTAATTCATATCTTAAACCAATGGGGTCTATTTGTCATCCTCACTGAGTTTGTTTTAAATAAGGATTAACTCCCCCTACAGTTAAATTACCTCCAGTTTGACTAACCTTATCAGTAACTGATACAGTGTTTGTTTGATAATAACTAAATGAAATAAAATCAATTGGATTACTTTTTAGTAATTCCATATCACCATCAAAAATTTTAAACTCTATTTTATTTTCTTTAAAGAAACGATTTGCATATCCTGGGTATTCCCCACGAGTCATTACATCAAAGAAAAACCATTTTCTAATTTGTTCTTGTTGTAAATTATGAAATACATTGATAGGATTGCAATCATATGAGTATGTTGTCATATCAGATACCATGCAACCAACTTTAATATCAGGAAATTTTTTAGCAAACTTAATCATCTCTGCTTGGGCAATAAATAAATTATGCAGCCCTTGAAAAGATTTTCTTAAGATATTCATATAGTTGCTATCTCTTTCTGTAAAAAAACCTAATCCAGTGTGAGTATAAATCAATGAAATATTTAATTCATTAAATGGTAATCAATACTTAACATATTTTGAAAAACGCTCAATTAAAGTTTTAGCATATTTAACAAATAATTTAATTACCTCACGATTTAAAAATCCATTATATTTTTCTAAAATGGGATATGGAAAGTCAAAGTGACTAAGAGTTACCATAATCTCCATTCCTTGGGCACGACATTCTTTAAAGACACGCTCATAAAATGCTAATCCTGCTTCATTTGGAACTAACTCATCTCCATTTGGATAAATACGAGCTCATGAGATTGATAGACGATATATCTTCATACCAGCATCTTTCATTAACTTAATATCTTCTTTATAACGATTATAAAAATCATTTCCTAAACGCTTTGGATATGTATCAGGACTATTTGGATCTAAACCTCTTAAAAAGTCTTCTTTTGTTAAAGAGTGAACTTTTGATAAGTCCTTTTTATCTTTTAACTCAATATATGGTGTTAAATCAGCAATAGTTAAAGACTTACCATCTACTTGATAAGCTCCTTCAATTTGTGCAGCTGAACTTGCACTTCCTCATAAAAAATCATCTTTTTCGAATTTCATTATATTGAACCTCCATTTGTTTTAATTAATTCTTTATATCAGTAAAAACTATCTTTTTTATAACGTTTCATATCTTTTAGATCAAATTCATCACGATTTACATAAATAAACCCATAACGCTTTGATACTCCCTCATGAGTTGAAATTAAATCAATAGCACTTCAAGGCATATAACCAATTATATCTACACCTTCCTCAATTGCTTCCAACATTTTTGAGATATGTTTTTGATAATATTCTATGCGATAAGTGTCATGAACCTCACCTTGCTTAGTTAAAATATCTTTGGCACCTAAACCATTTTCAGTAATCATAATAGGAAGATTATATCTATCATATACTTCACGTAAAGTATTTTTAAAACCTTGAGGGTCAATTTCTCAACCAAACTGAGTTTTTTCAAGGTTTTTATTTTTAACAGATGAAGTGAAACCAGGTATTGTAAAGCCCTTTTGCTGATCTTTGGCTTCTTGACTTATCTCATTAGATTTTGGCATCTCAACAGTCATAGTGGCATAATAATTAAAGGCAATAAAATCAGGTTTAGCTTGCTTAATTATTTCCATATCCTTTGGATCAATTACAAAATCTTCTTTAATTTTTTTAATAAATTCTAAAAACACTGGACTATAATATCCTTTGCAAACAATATCTAAATATACTCAATTACGAACAATATCCATATTTAATTTTGCTGTATAATCAATTGGTTTTGAACTGTTTGAATAAACTGAAGATATATTTGGTGCGGGACCTATTTTTGCCTTAGGCAATATTTTGTGACATAAATTTATAGCACGAGCTTGCGCTAAATTTAAAATATGAATAACCTCTCATCGATTAAGTTTTTTTCCATTTGGCATTAAACCAATCGCAGATGCAGCCATTGCAAACATATTTAATTCATTAATTGTTAATCAATATTTAATCTTGCTACCATAAGCTTTAAATAAAACCTTACAATAATCTTCAAATAAATTTGCAAATCTCTTATCAGTTAACCCTCCTGCTTCATCAATAAAGTTAGGAAAATCAAAGTGAAATATTGTTACAATTGGCTCAATTTTATATTTAATTAACTCATTAATTAAATCATCATAAAACTTAATACCCTCTTCATTTATTTCACCTTTAACATTTTTCATAATTCTAGGTCATGAGATTGAAAAGCGATATGACTTCATTCCCATTTCTGCAAAGAGTTTTACATCTTCTTTTCAATTTTCATAATGACCAGTTGCATCATGAAAGTTAGTAATCTCTTTTGAGTATCCTGGTGACTTATGAATGTCATCCATTACAGAAGCTACTTTACCACCTTCAAAAATTGAACCTTCTACTTGATAAGCACTTGTTGATGCTCCCCATAAAAAATCTTTTTTAATTTTATTCATAAATTTTATCTCCATATTCTAATATATATAATCCACCATAGCAAGCCGCTTCGTTTTTTAACTTTGCAACTTCTACTTTATTTTTCACCATTAAATCAGGGTACAGTATTCTTCCCTCATAATTAAAACTTTCTGCTTCTAATAACTTGGCAAATATTAGATCAATGAACTTTTTGTTATTACTAATTCCTCCCCCTAAAGTAATTAGGTCATAATCAAGAATGTAATCAAGATTAATTATTAGTTTAGCTAGAGCTGTGATTAAATTATCAAACAAAGTTATCATGATTGGGTCTTTTTTTTCATACATAGCAAAAGCTGTTTCACCATCAATAAACTCTTTTGACTTAATTGCCATCTTGTATCTAAATAATACTGATCCAAGACCGCCATATGCTGCAATTGGAAGGTCTTGACCCACTTCTAAACTGGCAAAGCCTTTACCAAATTCTCCAGCTCTAAGGAGATTTCCCTTATGAACTCTATTATTTATAATTAAAGCTCCTCCAAGTCCAGTTCCAATTGTGAGATGAACTTGAGTCTTTATTTTTGAGTTACTTCGATAATAATACTCTCCAATCAAAGCCGCACGTGCATCATTTTCAAGAACAAACTTTTTACAGTTTTTATATTTAGAAAAAATCTTAACCAAATTTAAATCGACATCACAAATAGCTGAATTACTTAAAACTTGTTTTTTGACTGAATCTACAACTCCTGGAATTAGAATTGCTAATTCAAATTCATCCTTTTCCAAGTCTAATATTTTTGTAATTTCTTTGATAACTGTAATTAATTTCGTTTGAAATATAATTTCATTATCTGGTTGCTTTTCTTCTTTATATTTAATAATTTGAGAACTTATTTTATTTTTGCTTTCAAATAAAATAAATTTTGTTCCCATTCCTCCAATGTCAAATGTATATCTTTTCATAGTCTATCCTCTTAAATTTCTAAACTCTTTTTTAAAATCTAAAATGTCATCTCTTTCAATATCTAACTCATAGTTAATACGAAGTGCATTTAAAGCATTATAGTAATTATTTTTTATGTGACTTATTTTGTCTGCACCAATTTGTTTTTCAAATTTGTTTAGTATTGCTAATAGAGTCGATAAATTATTTGAAATTAATTTATCCAGAGCCTCAAAATTAATTTCTTTTTGAGCTATTTCTAATTTTTCCTTTCACTCTGATACATCATATTTTTTATTAGAAGTTTTATACTTTAAAATTAATTTATTTGCTTGTTCAACTTTATTATCTGCCATTAATTTTTTACCTATTAATAAAATCTTCTCTTTTGTTTTTTCTTGTTGACTTATTAATTTAGCAATTTTTGTTCTAATAAAAATTAAGTTTTGAATCTTTATCTCATATACTTTTATATTTTTATTATTAAATTTATTTAATAATTTATTTATTTTTTTAAGTTCTACTTTAATCTCCTTAGTGGCTTTACCTTCTTGTAAAGCAATTAATTTAACTAAATCTTTAGTAGTCTCTTTTATTAAGACCTTTTCTGTTTTTCTTTCTCTAAATCAGAAGTAGCAAATTATAGCAGCTAAGAAAAATGAACCTAAACAACACCCAGTATACATTAAACCATTTGCTAAAGGTGAAATTTCAGAATAGCCACCGAGCAATGGTTCAGAGAAATAACCAATTAATTCAAAGATTCCTAAACCAGAACCTCCCCGACGAGCAACTCCTAGCATGCCTGATAATGTTCCAAAGACAAAGGCAGCTATTAATCCAGAATATAGGGGTCGTCGTTTGGGTAAGTTAATTTGATATAAAATAGGCTCAGTAATTCCAATAATACCAGCAGAAATCAATCCTAAACCTTGATTTCTTAGTTTAATATTTTTTGTTACTAATATAACAGCTATTAAGGCTCCAAACTGTGCAAATAATGATATTCCCCCAGCTACTCCAATTTCTGACTGTCCACCATTAACTAAATGATCAATAAATTGTACAATTGATAATATATTATGCAATCCGAAAATAATGGCAACCTGCCAGGATGCAACATATAAACCAATTCCTAATCCAAAAGGTAAGGCCTTAATATAAAAAACTGATATTGCTAAAATGGACTCAAATATATTTCAAATTGGACTAAAAATTAGAAATGTTACAGGTAATGTTATTAAAAATATTAAAAATGGTCGCCCCATCAATTCTAATGAAGGAGGCATTCATTCCAAAATACTATCATCCAATTTTTTAGCTAGAATAATCGCTGGTAAAATTACAAAAGGTTTAGTATTCATACCATTTAAGCGAACCTCTGATAGTTGATTTAAAAATAAAGTAATAGGTTTGGTTTTATCTATTGGCTGATCTCAAAATTTAAACATTACAATATATTCACCCATCCCATTTGGACCACCAGTCACAAATAAATATGGTGAACATAAAATAACAGCAATCCCCAATCCAATGACTGGTCTGAGTTTAAAATAGTCTGATGCGGATCAAGCAAATAATATTGCTAACATTACAATTGATGAACGAGCAATAACAAATAACATAGCTCAAATCACTGGAGCATTTAATAAGTAAATAGTCTCTTCATTTGCACTTGAAGGATCAAATGTAATACTTGGCATTCACCCAGTTTGCTGCAAGATTGAGACCATAGCTTGTAATAATCCTACTCCAATTAAAAATGGTAGAACTCTAATAGTAATAGCAATAATGGCACTTAGCATTTGCAAAAGTCAGGGTTTTTTAGATTTTAATTTTTTCTTTAATTCAAAATTAGCATCAACTGACTGATTAATTTCAGTAAAGGCATTTTTTAATTTATATACATCTTGACCAATAATAACTTGAAGTTCATCATTATTTCAAATAACGCCTTTAACATTATTATTTTGTTTTAGTTTCTCTATATTAACTTTACTTTTGTCTTTAATTTTAAAGCGTAAACGAGTCATACAATTATAAACACTTGTATAATTCTCCATAGTTCCCACAAACTCATTAATTGTACGAGCTGCTGAAATATATTTACTATCTGTTGCAAAAAATACATAAGGATCTAGATTCTCTTCTTCTTTAGTTTCTATACTTTCTGTATTTATTTCACAAATAAGTTCTCCCTTTTTATAAATTTTCTCTTCAAATACTGGAATAATAATATTTGGATCTTCAAAAACTATTGGCGTCTCTTTTGAGATATTTAATTCTCTTAATTTATTTATTTCTACAGAGAATATTTTTGTGTCTAGATTAACTTCTTGATTAACTTCTAAATTAGTTTCAAAGTACTTACCATTTAGCTTTATACTATCTAAACCACAATGAATTAAAACGTTATATCCTTCAACCTCAAATCCATAAGCATGCTTGGTATCAAATATCATTTTTACAGTGGCTTGATAAAATGGTGAGAAAAATAAATTATCTTTTGGAATTATTAGTATTCCATCTCCCAATAGTTTGTTTGCAAAAGCAATATCAGAACATTTTTTAAGTTGTCTAACTTCACAATCAACGGGAGCATAAATTTTTATACTCATATTTACCTCTTAAATAAATGATAGTCCAGAAATAAATATAAAATAAAAACTTTCCAAAATGGAAAGTTAATTATATTAAATTTGTTTTGCTATTTCTAAGATTAGAATATTCAAAGCTAAATTACGATACACATTTGAAGCATTATTTTTTAAATAATCTAATTTTAATTTATTATCAGATTCTAAAAAGACTTTATCATACTGTTTTTCTGAAGTAATTACAAAATTATTAGCTTTTATTGTTTTAGCATTAATTAACTTTAAATACGAATTAAGAGTAAAATTATCACGCCCATAAAAAAGAATAATGTTAATATCCTCATTATTAACTAAAGGCTCATTAAAAATGTCAAAATTCTTAGAAAGAATAAGTGGTCTTTTATTATAACCAATCAAAAAATCTCCTAATCCTTGAGCTATTCAAGAGGTTTGCGCTGATGCATAAATATTAATATTAATATTATTTTTAATTGCTGTTGCCAAATTTTTAATAAAAACAGAGTTTTTATTACACCACATTTTAATTAAAACAAGTATATCACTTTTAAAACTAATTTTATTAATTGAATCATATAAAAAATGTTCTTTTTTTAAAGAAGACGCAAAAGTCTTAAAGCTTGGTTCACCCAAACTTTGTATAAATTTTGTAATTTTTGATTCAGAAACAAAACAAATATCTGCAAGTTGTTTCTGAGTTAAGATTTTTTTTTGACGCATCGTATTTATAATATTTAATGCAATAATCTTATCGGTTGTATTTTTATATTCTCTTGTTAAGTTTTCTAATTTTTCATATATAGATGTCATAAATTTCCTTTTTACCTCTTAATTGTAAAATACTAAAAAAAACATTAACTATCTACTAAAACTTACTTATTTTTTCTTATTATGATTTAAATAACTTCTTCCATCCTCAGAAAGAATTCTTGATGATCAAGCATCTTTTTCCACTTTTGATAATTCATCATTAATTTTATAAATTCTTGCATCTAATGAGTCTAATGAAGAAATAATAACTGCTTCAATTAGTAATGGTTCTACAGGAGATCCATATTCATTTTTACCATGACTTGCTAAGATTACGTGTTGTAATTTTAAAACATCCTCATTATCTTTTAGACCTAATTCTATAGCCTTATTTGAAACAAAAGTATTACCTATTGATATATGACCCAATAATTTACCAACATCAGTATATTCTGCTGCATTTTTCCCTGCCATTTCAAGTACTTTTCCTATATCATGAAGGATTGTTCCACAATATACTAATTCTCAATCAATATCTGCATATTTATATACTTCTCTTATTGCTTTTGCTCCCATTAATAATGAGTAACTGTGTCAAAATAAACCACCTACCACATTATGATGAATACTTACAGCAGCTGGAAAAGTTTTAAATTGAACTTCATACTGTTTTAAAATTGCTAAAGTTATTTTTTTGTAAGTTTCATTATCAATAGTTGTTATAAAATCTATTAATTTTGCATAATGTGATTCAACATTTATTGGAGCACTAATACTAAACATTTCCTCATTTATATTATGTTTTTTAAAATCTTTTTCATCAATAATTTCATAAGAATTAACTTTTAATTGTAATTGTTGTCTATAAACATTGGTTACAGCTTCTATTTTTACAATTAAACCACTTTTTAATTCCTCTACATCTTTTTCAATAGAATTTCAAAGTCTTGCTTCAATTCTTCCAGACATATCAATTAAATTTAAAATTAGATAATTTGATCCATTATTTCCTGTTGATAAAATTGCTTTTTCTATTCTAGCTATTAAAGTTACTATTTTGCTTTCTGCATTAATTTCATTAATCATTTTTATACTCCTCAAAGATAAATTAATTTTAACAAAAAAACACTATTTAAACTGGGAAAAATAAATTCTACATCTTTATTAATTGTGTATAATATATTTTCTAGTTCAATTTTTTAGTGCTTATTTATTATTAAATTAAAAAACCCGGATTCTTTAGAATACTTATAAATTCTTTTCCAAACATAATTGCATCCTCAGGTTCTAAACTATTTTGATTGAATGCAAAATTTATTTTTACATAATTTGTTAAATTTCCATCATCTTTAAATGAACTTGATATTGATGAAATGTAAATTGATAAGATTGAATTTTTAGTTAATCCAAAATTTGCATTATCTAATCCAAAATTTGAAATATCATAAATCGCTACTTTAACTTCTTTATCTTTTACTAATTGATTTTTATGTATTTCTTTTGAAATATCCAAAATACTTAAATCATCACTTACTTTTACAACTGTATCATTTACTGAATATCCATCAGTTTTTACTAATCTAATAAATGAATGACTTGAATCTAATTCTTCAAATTTAGTTAAAGCTCTTTTTAATGCTTTTACATAAAATGCATTAAGTTCAAGATCAACATTTTCCTCTTTTGAAGGTTCAATCATTAAAGTTTGTAGACTTATTAAAGCAGTTATGTCTAACTTAAATGAGAAACTACCTATATTTGTTTTATCCACAATAACTTTCTTTTCAATTGAATTTGATACAAGCTTACTATTTTCTGTTGCTTTCAATTCAACTTCTTCTAACTTAGAATTAATACTTTTTGATTTTTCATCTATTTTTTTGACTATTGAATTAATACTTTTTTCATTATCATTATTAGTTTCTTTAGTTTCTTCCATAAATGATGAAAGTTTTTTTTCAATTTCTTTAAACTTATTATTTAATTTTTCACTATTTTTTAAAACTTTCTCTAATCTTTCATAATCTAATTCCTTTAAAAATACAGAGTTAGATTCTTGAGCAGTAGTTTCTTGCTTCTTAATATTTTTTGGTTTTTGTTTTATTTCAACTACTTCCAAGTTATCTTCAGTATTATTTTTTGAAAGTTCTTCTAAAATTTCAGATTGAGAAATAGTTGAAATTTCATCTGAAAATAAATTACTATCTTTAAAATTATCAGAATTTTCATAAACTACTTTTTTAGTAATAGTTTCTGTTACAATTGTTGGATTTTCTTTTATCTCAAAAGTTGAAGTTTCAGTTTTAATTGTTTGAACAGTAGTAGGCTCCATTTTTGCTTCTGCAATTGGATCCTCAGTGAACTCTTCTTCTATTTGAAATTCACTTTCAATAATTTCATCTTTTAAGTACTTTTCAGTTTCAAAATTATCAAGAATATCTAAATCCTTTTCAGCTAAAACTTCTGTCTTTTTTTCTCTTTTTGGTTTTACTTCTTCAAATTCTTCTTCATCAGACTCATCTGATTCATTTATTAATTTTTCTAAGTATCCAAATTCGCTTAAACCATCTTTTAATGTGTCATTCATATTTGATGGTTTTTTCAATAAATTTTTCATTTCTTTATAAGAGAATATATCAAATATAGTATCTCCATGTGAAACAATTAATGATTCAATTACATAAATGTTTCTAATTACTCCATCTGTTGTAGAACGTATATCAAATTTTTCAAGTTGTGTTGATATTATTGCTAATATTTGATCTTTTTTGACTGGTTGGCCTTCTTTAACTAATACTTGTTCTACAATACCCTTATATTTTTTGACATTCTTAAATTTTATTTTTTCCATAAAGAACCCCTTTAGTTAAAGTGCTAATAAACACTATATTAATATTTTACACTACTTTGACCAACTATTGTAGTTTTTATATAGACTCAAAGAATATTTTATTATTCTCAGATAAATCAATAATTCTTGAAAGACATACGCTAAAAAGAGGAGCTGTTATATAACTTTTAATTGGTAAATTTTGACATTGAACTACCAATCTCAATACTAAATCAAAAATGTTGCTTACTTCACCTCTATATGTTGCTAATAAAGGTCCAAAGTCTTTATATAAAAGCATTGCATTTATTATTAAATACATAAAAATTGAAGCCTTTATACTTAATGTACTTTGAACTGCAAAATAAATATATGTAATTAAAATATCTTCTAAAATAGCTTCTAAACCATTTTCTTCAATTAGACCATTTTCAAAAAAAATGATCATTTCGTCACTTGTTTTTTTAATAAATTCTTCACTTTCAAAAATATCTTTAAAGTTATCATTTTCATCAAGTAATACATAAATTTCTTTATAATCTTCTCAAGTAAAAGCTCATTTATGCTTTGCAGTATTTATAAAATTCTCTCTTGTTTCAATGATTTTAGCTCTAATAATCTCTCAAATTTTTAATAGGTTAATTAAGTTTCTTCCATAGATTTCTTCTGAATCGTCAAATAGATATTCTCCATTTGCAATTAACTCAAATATTTCTTCTTCTGATATTTTAAAATCATTGTAATATGAAAGACTTGATACTAATTTTGAGCCTATTTCAGCTCATACTCTTTTATCTCTATACAAAGAAAACCTCCATTTTATTTATTTTATAATTTAAACTAAATAAAAGACTTTATTTTATTTAAAGCATTTTTATAGATATAAGAATTTTTTTCTTCCTTAGAATTAAAACTCATTATAGGATCAATCTTTACTAAACCCATATTTGACTTCATTGGTTTTAATTTTTTATGCTTTGGATTTGTAATATAACTTATTAAACTACCTAAAATTGTATCTTCTGGAAATGCTATAAATTCACTTTGATTAATATAACTAAGAATTCCTCTACTTGCAACTAACCCTGATGCAAATGACTCTATATATCCCTCTACACCTGTAATTTGACCAGCAAAGAATATATTCTTTTTTCTCATCATTTGTAGTTTGTTATTAAGAATTTTAGGAGAATTTATAAAGCTGTTTTTATGCATAACTCCAAATCTTCTAAAGACTGCATTTTCAAGTCCTGGAAGAGACGAGAAAATTTGCTTTTGCTCTTTTCAAATAATATTTGTTTGAAAACCAACCATATTATACAAATTATCCATCGCGTCATCTCTTCTTAATTGTACAGCTGAATAAGGCATAATTCCATCAAAATTTTCTAATCCATTTGGTGACATAGCCGATTTCAATAGTATCTTTTTAGAGTTTTTAGCTAATTGCTCTATTGGTTGACAACCTCTGAAAAAAATTTCTTGTTCAAAATCTTTTAAATTAACAGTATTTGCATTTACTAGTTTATTATGAAAAATACTAAATTCCTTTTCATTTAACGGTATACAAATATAACTATTATCATTTTTATATCTTGATTTATAATATACTTTTGAAAAGTCTATTGACTGTTTTTCAATTATAGGAGCAGATGCATCTAGATAAAATAACTTTTGTTTTCCAAGTAATTTTTCTAACTGCATTTTAAACTCTTGTGAACATAAAGGACCACTTGCAATTAAAACTATTTCTTGTGTATTTAAATCTAAAAATTCTTCTTCAAATACCTTTATATTTTTATGACTTCTTATTTTTTGATCGACTAAATCTGAAAATGCTTTTCTATCTACTGCAAGAGCATCATCAGAAGGAATCTGAGTTTTAAAGGCACAATCCAATATAAAGGAGTTTAAAAGTTTAAGTTCCTTTTTTAAAATTCCAACAGCATTTTGAGTTGATAAACTTCTAAAAGTATTTGAACAAACTAATTCTCCAAATGTTTCTAATGTTTGAATTTCATTTTTCTGAATTTTTTTCTTTTCATATAAATAGACTTCAATACCCTTTTCTGCTAATTGTCACGCTGCTTCACAACCTGCTAAACCAGCACCAATTATATTTACTTTCATTACTTTATCTCCAATAACTCATTAATTCTTTTATCATTAACGCTTTCATCTCAACTTTTATCATTTCTTACACAAGAACCAACATGAATATTTTTAGATATTTTTTTAAAACTAGAAAAGTTTTTTTGATCAATTCCTCCACCAACTAATACTTTTGTATTTAAGTTAAGAGCAACAAGTTTTTTTATAATTTTTCTACCCTTTTTTATATCCTTACCACCACTTGTTAAAACATTATCTATTCCAAGTTCATTTAACACTCGATAAGATTCAATAAAATCCTTCACCTCATCAAATGCTTTATGAAATGTTATCTCCAAATTTCCCTTTTGTTTAATGACTTGTTTCATAAATTGAACATCTATTGTTAAGTCCTTATTAAGACCACCAATAACTATTCCATTTGCCTTTGTTGTTCTAATAAATTTAATTTGCTCTATCATATCTTTTTTTTCTTTTTCAGTATAAAAAAAATCTCTTGCTGTATTTCTAACAATAATATTTATTGGTAATTTTGATAAATCACAAGCATATTTAATATCTTCTAAAGCAGGTGTTAAACCCCCAACTTTTAAATCCTTACAAAATTCAATTCTATTTGCATTAGAATTATTTATTAATCTAATATCTTTAAAATCTTTTCCAATAACTTCTAATAGCATCTTACAAATATTCCTCCAAAACTCTTACTTTATCTAACTTTTCTCAACTAAATTCTTTTTTTCCAAAATGACCATATTTACTTGTTCTAAAATATACTGGTGCTTTTAAATCTAATGTATTGATAATTGAGCTAACTTTAAAATTAAAATTATCATTTAGAGCTTTATAAATAACATCCATAGATACTTTAGTTGTTCCAAAAGTTTCTATAAAAATAGAAACTGGGTCTGGCTTACCAATTGCATAACTTACTTGAATTTCAACTTTATCAGCTAATTTTGCAGCAACAATATTCTTTGCGGCATAACGGCACATATAAGCAGCACTTCTATCAACTTTACTTGGATCTTTTCCAGAGAAAGCTCCTCCTCCATGACGAGAATATCCACCATAAGTATCTACAATAATTTTTCTTCCAGTAAGTCCTGTATCACCCTTTGGTCCACCAATAACAAATCTTCCTGTTGGATTAATTAAAACCTTAAAATCAGTATTTAATCCATATCGTTTTGCAATGATATCCATAATATTATTTTTTATAAACTTTTCAAAAGTTTCTTGATTATAATCATTGTCATGTTGAATTGACATTAAAATTGTATCAATTCTTGGATTTTTTTCATTAGTATAATCAATTGTTACTTGTGATTTCATATCTGGTTGAGCCCATTTAAAAGCTCCATTTTTTCTTAATTTTGAAGCCATATGAACTAAATCATGAGCTATTTGTATTGAATATGGCATATAGGTTTGTGTTTCACTATTTGCATAACCAAACATAATTCCTTGATCTCCTGCTCCCATATCTTTTTTATCAACACCCATTGCAATATCAGGAGATTGTGTATTAATTTTAACTACTATCTCACATTTTTCTGGGTCAATACCTGTAGAAGCATCATTATAGCCAACTCTTTTTAAAACTCACTTGGCAATTCCAGCATAATCGACAATTGCTTTTGTAGTTATTTCTCCACCAATTAATAAATAGTTTTCTGTAACAAAAGTTTCACAAGCAACTTTTGAATTAGAATCCTGTTTTAAGCATTCATCCAATATTGCATCACTTATTTGATCACAAATTTTATCTGGATGTCCCTCTGAAACCGATTCACTAGTAAATAATTTTTTCATATTTTATTTCTTTTCTCCTTCAAAAAAATGAAAACTTCTCCAACAAAAGAGAAGTTAAATAGATCTCATCGTTGGTTTCCCCTTAATTTCAGCACCTAATTTAATAGGTTGCTACTACCTCATTGAGTTGTTTTCTCTCAGTAGTTCCAAATAAGAATAATTTTAAGTTTTACAAAGTAATAATAACAAATTTTTATATATTTTTAACAATTAATTCAAATACATCTTCTGATTTTTTAGTATTTAATAAATAATGCTTTTTTTCTTTAATCGTTTCTAAAAAATATTTATCCTTATCTAACTTTGATAGATACTTTGCTATTTTTTTTGAATCACAATAAAAATCATTATTTGAAAGAAATATACTAATGCTTATTTCTGAACTATTAATATTTTTAATTGACTTCTTATTAATTTTTTTTCATAGATAATAATCAGTTACAGTTAATAAATTTTTTGTTATATTTTCATCTTCTAATTTTTTTGCATACTCTTTTTCATCAGTAAAATCTAATCCATTAATTGGTTCTACAAGTTTAGTATTTGCTCTAAAAAGTGTTCCCCATCATAGTTTTAAATAAAAGTTAAATCCTTTTTTATAAGGATTATTTAATCTTAATGAAGAAGAAATAATTTTATATACTCTCTTATCTTTTGAAAAAAATGAACAAATACTACCTCCAAATCCCTCCCCTAAAAGTACTATTTTAGCATTAGGATTTGTCTCACTAATAACTTCAATAATTTCTGCTAAGTCAGAAATTGATGCACCAAAACTAAAATGATTATTCACTTCATTTTCTCCACAGTTTCTTTGATCATAAGATACTAAAGAATACTTATTTTTTTGATTTTTTCTTAATCAAGATTCCAATTTATCAAAATCTTTTCTATTTCTATAAATATCATGAACACCAATAATAATAAATTCACTCTTTGGATCAATTTCTCCAAATCATCTAAGTTCATAACCTGAAGTAGTTTTAAACATTTTTTTCTTCACAAGTTCACTTTTTATAATTGGAGATGCTTTAAATTTAATTTTATTAAATTTAACTATTCTTGCAATTAAAGTCAAAATAAAAATAAAAATAAAAGTCCCAAGCATAACATAAACAATTATGCTAAGAAGTTCTCAAACAGCTAATCATATTTCCATAAAATCACCTTTTTTAATTATAAATAAAAAGTACTTAAAAAAAGTACTTTTTATAAGTTTTCTTAATCTTCATGCGCCAATTCTAATGCATAGACATCAAATTGTCCCATAAATCAAAATGCATAAATAACATTCTGCTTTCTAGTTATAAACTCATTATTCCCTATAACATTAATTGCCTCATAAACAACATTACCTGCATCTTGTTCTAAATTAACTCTCATTTTCTCAAAATCATAAATTGATGATCGTCCATACATTTCATTTTTTCTTTCATATTCAATTTCTTTCAAAACACTATCATAAGTATTTCTGTATTTTAAAAGTGATTTTAAGTTTTGTTCAATACCCATACAAACATTCATAACCTCTTTATCTAAAGCCAATAAACATTCATGTAAATTTCTAAGTCTATCTTGTCTTTTCATAATTATTTTCTCTCCTAGGAATAGGTATTTATATTTTTATTATACACAATTTAAAATGGAAAATATTTTCTTATAAAAAGCCCTTATATGAAATAAAAGTTTATTGTAATTGTATTCTCTCAATTGATTTTGCCTTATTTTTTGAGTCTAATTTTATAATAACAGCACAAAGAAGTCCAGGATTTTCAGATGGTGTAAATTTACTTGGTAGTCCAGTTTTTTCTTTAAAAATAACTTCTTCTGGATTAGCTCCAATAATTGAGTTAATAGGTCCTGTCATTCCAACATCTGTAATAAAAGCCGTACCTTTTGGTAATAACCTCTCATCTGCTGTTTGAACATGTGTATGGGTTCCTATAATAGCTGTTAAAATTCCATCATAGTTTCAAGCAAAAGCTAATTTTTCAGCACTTGCCTCAGCATGAAAATCAACAATATGTATATCAGCTGTATTTTTTTCAATTATTTTGTCCATTACCTCATATGGATTATTTACATGTTCCATAAAACTCTTGCCCATCATATTAGTAACTCTAATTTTTAAATTTCCAAAATTATATTGATTTGTTCCAACTCCCAAATTAAAAGAGTTCATATTTGCAGGTCTTAAAAGGTCATCAACACTATCAATGAAATCAAAAGTCTCTTTAACTTTAAAAATGTGATTTCCACTAGTTATTACATTTACTTTTAATTTTTTAAGAAAATCATAGTGATTTTTATTTATACCTTTACCATGACTAATATTTTCACCATTAACAATAATAAAATCAATTTTGTTTTTTTGAACAATTGAACTAAGATGTTTTTCTAAAACATCTCTTCCAGATTTTGAATATACATCTCCTACCACTAAAAAATTCATTATAAATTTTTCTCCAATTCTATAATTAATTCTTCTATTGAAATTTTCTTTACTTTTGCATTATCCAAAGTTTCTTTAATTTTATTATTTTTCAATTTTAATTTTAATTTATTTTCTAAATCAGTTAATAATAAAGAAGTTTTATTAATGCTATCATAAATAGCATTTCTTGATACTTTAAATTCTTCAGCAATCTCTTGCAAAGTTAAATCCTCAAAAAAATACAATTCAAAATATTGACACTGTTTTTCAGTTAATAACCTTTTATAAAAATCATATAGTTGTCCTAAATCAGCATTTTTTTGTATATCTTGATTAATCATTTATATTATCTTCCATAAAATCTGATGTTAGCTCTCAAATGTAATTGTCTATATCAAATTCTTCTATATCATTTACAGTTTCACCCGTACCAACTAATTTAACTGGAATATTTAAAATATCTTTAATAGCTAAAGCAATTCCACCTTTACTTGTACCATCCATTTTTGTAAGAACTATCCCTGAAACATTAGTTGTTTCCGAGAAGGCTTTTGCTTGACTTATTCCATTTTGCCCAGTTTGAGCATCAATAACTAACAATCTCTCATGAGGACCATCAGAAATGCTTTTTTGAATAATTTTAGTCATTTTTTCTAATTCTTTCATTAAGTGTTCTTTATTTTGAAGTCTTCCAGCTGTATCAATTAATAATAAATCATATTTTTCAGCAATTGCTTTTTTAATTCCATCAAAAACAACACTTGCAGGGTCTTTAGAATTATTTTCAGATTTTATTAAATCTACATTTTTAAGCCTTTTATCACATCATTCTTGAAGTTGTTCCACAGCTCCTGCTCTAAATGTATCTGCTGCTGCTATTAAAACTTTTTTATCCATACTTGAATAATAATTTGCTATTTTTGCAATACTTGTTGTTTTTCCAACACCATTAACACCTACCATTATAAAAATGTTTAATCTACCATCTTTATAGTTTAATTTATCATTATATTTACGACCAGTATTATAAGTTTCATATATCTCTTCAACAAGGATTTCTTTTATTTGATCAAAAGAATGCTTTGCTTTTGCTTTTTTTCTCACTCTATTTGATATTTCTAAAACCATTTTCATTCCCATATCAGTTCTAATTAAAATATTTTCTAAGTCCTCAAAAAATTCATTATTTGGTTCCTTATAATGTTTACTCAATTTTTTTATATCAGTTGAAAATGTTAAAGTTTTTTTGTGCTCTTTTTTATGTTTTTTTTGCTGTTTTTTGACTTCACGTCTCTCTTTTAAATTACTTCAAAATCCCATAAAAATTCCTCATTTCTCAATATTAATTGTATAATAATTTTAATATATTATATATATTAATGTGTGAGGGGATATTATGAAAAAAATGTTATCAGTTTGACTTTCTTTAGGTTTAACTGTTTCTGCTGGTGTAAGTATGACACTAACAGATAAAAATGTAAATAAATATTCAAAATTTTTAGCTGGCTTAGATGATTTTCTTTATTTAAAAGTTGAAAAGCAAGAAAATGTGGATAAATTAACAAATAAGGAAATACAAACACTATTAAAGGAGGCCTTTTCTAATAGTGAATTTGGATTGGCTTTATACAAAAAAATTGATTTTGAAGTACTGAATCAAGAAAATGGAGAAATAGATATCTTATTTAAAGATAAGAAAAACTCAAATATTCTTAATGAAAAAATCTTAATTAAGTTTAATGTTGTTTTATTTAACTACGACAAAATTGATGATGTAGTTAACATTTTAAATAGATACTTATTTATTAATCCATTAGTTTTAAATAAAGGCAGCTATCTTCAAATTGAACTAGAAGATATTTTGAAAAGTAAATTTAAAAATATATTTGACAAATATGTTTCATCAAATATATTTTTAAATAATGTAGACGAATTTTGAGAGTTCTTAGACTTTCAAGAATTGAATAAACAACAAAATGATATTATAAAAGCCAATTTTTTGAATAATACAAATTTGGATTTTAGAATAATAAGAGATTCATCAAACATTGGAGTTAAAAAAAGTGATAAATTTATTACCTACTATGAAGATGAAGAAATGATGAATAAGGAAATATTTTATTGAATTAAAAAATACTCATTTTTTAATAAAAATAGAGCTAACTATAATAACTTATTTAAAGTTGAAGCAAAAAATGAAAAACAAATTACTTTCTCACTTTCAAATAAGTACTTTAGTTGTGCTAAGTTAATTACATTAGAAATAATAAAAGGAACTTTTTAAAAGTTCCTTTTATTATTTCTTAGTACTCAAATTATTAATCATTGATTCTTGAAGTTCTTCAAATTTACCTGTTCTAATAAATTGTAATGTTTCTTCAATATTTATAAGACATTCTCCAGCTCTCTCTAGGTTTTTTAGCTGTCTTACAATTGTGATTATTTTTTTAGACTCAGTTTCATTTTTAGAATCTGATATCCTAGTTGCTAAAATATTTGATAAATTTGAGAATTCCATACTTAGTTGTTCTTCAGCCTTTAAAACTTTTTGATGTTGGTCATTGTCATAATTATCAATTAAAAGTGAGATTATATTTAGCATCTTATTAACTAAATCAAACATTTTTGATATATATTCAATTTCAATTGGCTGGGGATTGTACTTGATAGTAAAAGCACAAATATGTTTAGCCACATCAGCAATTCTCTCAATTTCACGGCTAATTAAAACTCCACCAACTGCTAATCTTAAATCTCCAGCTACCATTTGTTGTTTTGCAATTTTTCACAAAGCCATTTTTGTGAAACTATTTTGTAAATCATTTATTTTGATATCACCATTAACTACTTCTTGTGCTAATTCAAGATTTTGTGATTTTAAAGATTCAAAAGTATTTGCATATTGAGATTTTGTAGCCTCTACTAGTCTTATTAATTCACGTTTAATAGTTTTGATATCACTATCTAATATTTTGTTATATGACATCCAATTCCCCTCCTATCCAAATCTTCCTGAAATATAATCTTCTGTTTTTTGATCTTTTGGATTTGTAAATATTTTTTTTGTTCTATCATACTCAATTAATTCACCATGTAAGAAAAACGCTGTATAATCACTCACTCTTGTAGCTTGTGCCATTGAATGGGTTACTATTACTATTGTATATTCATTTTTCAATTTTAGTATAAGTTCTTCGACTTTTAAAGTTGCTATCGGATCTAATGCACTAGTTGGTTCATCCATTAATAAAATTTTTGGTCTCATTGCTATTGCTCTTGCAATACATAATCTTTGTTGTTGGCCACCACTTAATCCCAACGCTGAGTCCTTTAAGTAATCTTTTACATCATCTCAAAGTGCTGCTTTTTTTAATGAATCCTCAACAATTTGATTTAAAATATTCTTATCTGAAATTCCCTGATTTCTTGGACCAAAAGCTACATTATCATAAATTGACATAGGAAATGGATTTGCTTTTTGAAATACCATACCAACTTCAGTTCTTAATTTAACAACATCAGTACCCTTTTCATAAACATCTTTTGAATGAACAATAATTTTTCCATCAATTGCAATATTATCTACAAGATCATTCATTCTATTTATTGATCTTAATAGTGTTGATTTCCCACACCCAGATGGTCCAATAAAAGCTGTAACTGTATTTTCCTTTACTGCCATATTTATATCAAATAATGCTTGTTTTGAACCAGAGTTGTAATAGAAATTAAATCCTTCAATTTCTATTACATTTTGTCTTTGCTTCAAAGGTACTTTTTTAGGTTTTTGAAATATTTTCTCTTCTGATAATATTTCTAAATCCTCAGTTTCAACAATTTCATTTTCTACATTTTTATCTGAAGCCATCTTTTAATTCTCACTCTCTTTTAATTTTTTTATTTTTTTAGGTTTAGACCTTAATTTTGATTCACTCTTAATTGTTCTTATAACATTATTTCGAGTTTTAGCATTTTTAGCATATATTTTTATTCTTTTAAAATTAAAGACATTTACTCATTTCTTATACAAGGATATTGTATCTTTTTTTGTTTTTAATGAAACCTTTTTAATACTTGTTCATGTAAACATTCCAATAAATAGTTTGAATCGCATTTTCATTGATACTTTTTTATGAATTGGATTTAATTTGAAACCAATATACTTACTTAAAATATTTAAACCTAAAACTAAAAATATTGTAACTAGGGCAATTTGATAAGCTACTCCTAAAGTATGCGGATCATTTCCCTCTGAAGCCATCATATAAATTTGAGTAGTTAATGTAGCTCCTGATGAGAAGAATCCTTCTGATGGCATTCTTACAGCAGTTCCCAAAGTTAAGTAAACAGGCGCTGATTCTCCAATAATTCTAGCAACAGCTAGAATTATTGCAGTAACAAGTCCCTTAGTTGAATTTGGAATGATAACTTTAAACAGAACTCCTGTTTTTGTCATACCCATTCCGTAAGCAGCTTCTTTATAAAGTAAAGGCACTCCTGTAATTGAATCCTCAAAGTTTGTTATCATTGATGGCAATACTACAATTGTCATTGTTAAACTTGCTGCAAATATGGACATTGGAATTCCCATACCTACTACAAATAAACTTAATCCAAAAACACCAAATACAATACTTGGTGTTGATGCAAGTACGTTTATTGAAAATCTTATAATTTTTGCAAACTTACTATCTTTGTGAGCATACTCTGCCAAATATATAGCCACTATTAAAGCTAATGGTATAGCAAATATTATTGTGGCTAAAACTAACAATATTGTTGTAAATAATAGAGCAAAAATTCCACTTCTTTGTCCTTCAATTTCAACAAAAGCTGCTGCATCAAATCCGCCAATCCCCTTAATTGTAACTGTCAGTAAAATTCAACTCGTAAACCCAACGATTATTGCAGTTGAAGAAATCATAAAGAAATTAAGAATAAAACTATTTACTCTTTTGGCAAATCTTTTTTCAGTATAAGTGTGAACAAGAATATTTAAATTATGACTGTCATATCGATAATCATTTTTAATTGCTTTCACTTTTTTATGCTTCATATTTTTAATAGACTTTGTTTTTTTATTGTTAATATTTCCCACAGCAATAATTAATAAGTTTATAAAAATAACTATTACAAATAAAACCATCCCAATAGCATAAAGTGCAGACTCATGAGTTGTCCCATGATTTTCTAACATTTCTAAACCAATTGTTCCTGCTAAAGTTCTAATTGAAGAAAATATAAATCCAAAAAAGCCATCATCTGTATTTAACCCTTTTGTTGAATTTCCTGCTATTAATATAACAGCCATTGTTTCACCAATAATTCTAGCAACTCCTGTAATAATCGCTGTAATAATTTTTGGCATTGCCGCTACTAAAACTACACCAAAAGTAGTTTTTTCTTTTGTCATTCCTAATCCAAGAGACGCAAATCTATGCCCCTCTGGAACTGATTCAATAGCATTAACAGATAAACTAATCATTGTTGGTAAAGCCATAAAAGCCAATGTAAAACTTGCTGTCATCATATTTCCACTAGTTGGTGCACCCATGGCAACAAAAATTGGTCCAATTTGATCTAGTGCAAATAATCCAAAAACAACAGATGGAATCCCAGCCAATAATTGAATCATAGTTACTACAAATTTTTTTGTTCTATTTTTTAAGTACTCAGTAATAAACAGTGAACTAAATATTGTTAAAGGTATTGCAAATAATAAAGTTAAAAATAACATCATTAGAGTAGATAATATTATCTTACCTAATCCATAAGAACCATCTTCACCATCTCTTGCTGGTGCTCACATTCCAGAAAATAAGAACTTAAAAAAAGAAAACTCTTGAAATACTGGAACAGATTTATATAATATATATCCAACTAAAACCGCTAATATAATAAGCACAATTGTTGTTACAAAAAATACAGATATTTTAGTTGATAAATCCATTTTAGAAGTTTTAGCCTTTGGTAAACTTTTTACAGAGCTTTTAACCATTAGAAGTACCTCCTAAAGATTTATATTTCATATTTTTAACAAGTCCTTCACTTTTGAATACTTCATTTGAACCATCACTATTCATAAAATTAAAAAGCTCCATTAATTGATTTAATTTTTTATTATATATACTAAATATAGCAATGAATGGTCTTTTAAATTCATAAGCAGTTTTAATAAATTTATCTGTAATTGATTCATTAATATTAGATTCTACAGATTCTATTTCTGGTTTTCAATCTTGCCATTTTTTTTCTTCTTTTGATCATTTTAAAGGAACATTTTCTTTTCCTATTGGTAATTTGTAATTATTAAATCCAGCTAATTTTACAACACCATCTTCAGACAATTGACCTAAAAATCCATTAGAAACGTAACCTAAACTTGGACTTTTAGTCATGTTTTCAATCATTGAACCATTTGAATTAACAACATTTGATGAAGACATATCCTTTATTTTAGTTAAATCTGAAAAAGCTGATCTTGTTCCAGACCCATCTTCTCTAGTAAAAGTAATTAGTTTAGTTTTTGATTGAATATTTATCAAGTTCAACATTTCCTCATAAAAATCTTGACTATTATTTCAGTCTTCTTTTGATCCTAATAACTGTATTGCCAACTCTTCTCAAGTATAATTTCCACTATAAGCTTTTTTTAATAATTCATCTTCATCTTCTTTTTTAAAATTCATAAGATCATTTAAACTAATTTCATTATCATCTACTAATTTAATTTTCTTATTTCAATATGCAGGAGGATTATATATTACTCCAATTGCATCAATTGCAAACTCTAATGCAATATATGAATTATTCTTTTCAACATTTTGAATTTCTTCAATTGCTTCTGGAACAAATTCACATTCATTTGAGTTTTGACATATTTCTAAAAAGTTATTTCCTTTAGTTAAAGTCTTATTATTTATATCTTTAGAGATAAAACCAGATGTATACATATCTTTTTCTACTCCACCAACACCTGCTTGGCTCCCTGTTGAATTATAAATAAAATCTACTTTTTCTGGTTTCTTATAATATTCTTTTGTAAGTTTTTGCATAAACGGGTTAACACTTGTGCTTCCTCCCAAAATAATTGCTTTTTTAGGTGCAACTGCACTTCATATTCATAGACACAATATTACTGATAAGAATGCCAGTAATATTATGCTTATTTTTCTTGTCATATTTCGTCTCCTAGCATTTCTATGCTAATTTGTATTTGATAATTTTTTTGCTTCAATTAACTTAATTTGAACAAGTTTTGTAATACCCTTTTGTTCCATTGTTGCTCCAAATAAAGTGTCACAATTTTCCATTGTACCCATTCTATGAGTAACAATCATGAATTGTGTACTCTTAGTAAATGTCTTAATATATTTTGCAAATCGTTCTACGTTTGCAATATCTAGAGGAGCTTCTACCTCATCTAGAATAACCAATGGAATTGGTTTAACTTTTAAAATCGAGAATAAAACAGATAATGCTACCATTGATTTTTCTCCACCACTTAATAGATTTAAATTTGCAATTTTTTTACCTGGTGGAGCTATTTTTAAATCAATACCTGTATTTAAAACATCATCTGGATTTGTATAAATAATTGATGCAGTTCCCCCCCCAAATAATGTTGCAAATGTATCTGGTAATACTCCATTAACATCTTTAATTATTTTTTTGAACTGTATTATCATTTGTTGATCCATATCGCCAATTGCATCTTTTAGATTTTTAATAGATTCAAGTACATCTTGAGTTTGCTCAACATATGTTTGATATCTTTCATTTTCTTCTTGATATTCATCAATTGAATCTAAGTTAACATTTCCCAATGAGTGAATTTCTTTTCTTAGATAATTAATTCTATCTCTAACTTCACTTTCTGTTTCAATAAGATTAGTATTTAGTTCCAATGCTGCTTCAAAAGTTAAGCTATAATTTTGAGCTAATCTCGTTGTTGCATTAACTTGTTTTTCTTGCATTAAAGTTCCATCAGAGTTTAAGTTTGAATACTTATCTTTTAATGAAGATAATAAACCTCTATCTTGGTTAATAATTGAGTTTAAACTATTTTGTCTTTCATTTGATTTATCTTTTAAAGTTCTAATAACATTAATTTGTTGTTGAATTTCATCCTTTAATGTTTCTTGTGCCGATATCTCAGAAATAATTTTAATAATTTGCTCATCAATTGATTGGAATTCTTGTTGACCTCCATCAAGTTCTTTACCAGTAATTATTCTAAATTCTTCTTTTACTTCAGTTGCCTCTTTTTCAATTAATTGAGAAGAGTTTCTAGAAGCTCCTATTGCAGTTTGAATTTCAGCAATTTCTTCACGTAAAACTTCTATCATACCACTTAGAGCTTCTACTTCTTTAGAAGTTTCAAGTTCTTTTTGATCAAGTTCTTTTTTCTGATTTTCATATTCTTGAATTTGAACTGAATCATTTAAAACTACATTTTTACTTCTTCTACTTCCACCAATAATTGCTCCATGTGGTAATATTCTTTGCCCATCTAAAGTTACTATATGAAACTTTTGATTTGTAATTTTTGAAAGTTCTATTGCATTTTCATAATCATCAACAACCAAATAATTTGATAAAAGATAATCTAATACTACTTGATATTTTTTATCTATATTTACAAGTTCATTTCCAAACCCAATAAATCCTTTTGATTTTTGAATAATAAATCTTGTTTCATTATTAATAAAACTAGGTTTTAAATTATCAAGTGGTAAAAATGTTGCATAACCTGCTTTATTGCTTTTTAAGAAATCGATTGAAATTTTTACATCTGCAGTTGATTTAACAACTATATTTTGTAATCCATTTTGAATTACAGTTAAAAGTGCAACTTCATAATTTTTATTTACACTAATTAATTCTTGAACAGTTCCCATAATTCCTGATAGTGTTGATCTATTTTCAAGAATATTTTTTACTCCTTCAAATAAGTTATCAAAAGAATGTTTTCTTGCTAATAGAGTTTCTAAACTAGATTCAGTTTTAGCAAGTTGCTTTCTGATTGCATCTAATTCTTGATTTAATCTAAAACGTTTTTGACTAGCATCATCTAAACCTTCTCTTTTTTTAACTTTATCTTTTAATAATTTTGAAAGCTTTTGCTCTTCAGCTTCTAATCTAATTTCTAATTCCTTTGCCTTATTTTTTAAATCAGAAATTTTAAACTCTTTATCATCAATATCAACTTTATTTTTTTTAGACTCAAGAGTAATTCTTGAAACTTTTAATTCACTAATTTTCTCTACTATTTTAGTAAACCCTTTATTAAGATTTGATAATTCTTTTTCCTTATTATAATTTGAATCGGCAATAGTATTAAACTCTTCACTTCTTTTACTAATTTGTTTATCTAACGAATTAATTTCTAATTTTAGTTCACTTTTTTGCTCATTAATTTCAATTATTTTTTGCTTATAAAGTTTTATGTCATTTACAAGAACTGCAACTTCAATATTTTTTAGTTCATCAAAAAATTCTTTATAAGATTCAGCTTTTTTTGATTGTTTTTTTAAAGTTGGTAATTTCCTTTCAATTTCATTTATTATGTCATTTAGTCTATCTAGATTTTCTTGTGATCTTACAAGTTTTCTAATAGCTTCGTCTTTTCTTTTCTTATAACGAGCAACCCCTGCTGCTTCATCAAAAAGCCTTCTTCTATCTTCAGGTTTTGATTCAACAAAGTTACTAATTGATCCTTGAGATATAATTGCTAAACTTGATTTAGTTAAACCTGTTTCTAAAGCAACATCTTGAATATCTTTTAAACGAACTCTACTTCCATTTATGTAATATTCAGATTCTTTTGTTAATCTGAAAAACTTTCTTGTAATTGAAACTTCATTATATTCTAATGAACTAAAGGCCTTATTGCTATTGTCGAATACAAGGGTAATTTCTGCCATGTTTAATGGTTTCTTTTCACTACTTCCTGAGAATACAATATCATCAATTGAATCTCCACGAAGTGATTTATATGATTGTTCTCCAAGAGCTCACATAATAGCATCATTTATATTAGATTTACCGCTACCATTGGGACCTACTATCCCTGTCATTGAAAAGTCAAAATTTAAAGTAGTAGGTTCAGCAAAAGACTTGAACCCAAACGCTTCAATTTTTTTTAAGAATATCATTTTTTTTACCTCTTGTAATCGTATATAGCCGTCCTATATAACAAACTCATTATATATATTTTAATGCATTTGTACAATTTTTTTTAAATTTTAAAACTTAAAAAAACCCTTTATTTAAGAGCTTTTTTAAGCCTTTATTTATTTTTTTTAATTTTTGATAAAGCATTCTTAGCAGCTTCTTGTTCAGCTTGCTTTTTATTGCTTCCTTTCCCAGTTCCAAACACCATTCCTTCAAGAACAGCATTAACTATAAACAAAGTTGTGTTATTTTCAAGTTTTTCTTGACTAACAACAATATAAGATAATTCACTTCTTATTTCTAATTGAATAAGTTCTTGCAATTCAGATTTAAAGTCATGTGATTTATCTAAAAATTGATTTATTACATAATCACTAAAAATAGTTTTTTTTAGTCATTTATCAAGTACTTTTTCCCCTTGATCCAAATATATAGCAGCTGTCATTGATTCATAAACATCAGAAAGAATTGAATCCTTTTCATAACCTTTTGAATCTAATTCACCGATGCCTAATCTAATTAATTGTCCAATTTTTATTTTTCTTGAAATTTCAGCTAAAGTATCTTTTTTTACAATTGAACTTCTATATTTTGTTAATAAACCCTCATTTGATTTTGGAAATAATTTATAAAGATATTCACTTACTTTCATTTGTAAGATTGCATCTCCAAGAAATTCAAGTCTTTGATAGTTTTTAGCAAGTCTATTCTCATTTGAAAATGAATTATGAGTTAAGGCCTCACTATAGTAAGACTCATCTTTAATTACAATTGCAAATTCATTTAAAAGAAATTTTTTAATTGTCATTATTTATATAACGCCTTTTCCACTTTTTTAACAACGTCATTTTTAATTGCATTGTATGTCATTTTCAAAGTTGCATAGAAAGCTGTTTTATCACTTGAACCATGAGATTTAAAAGCAATATTTTTTGCTCCTAAAATTATTGCTCCAGCGTGATTTTTATAATCAAACTTTGCTGAAACTTCCTTAAATGCTTTACGCAATCTTAATGCAGCTAATTTTCTAAATATATTTTTTGTAAGTGCAGATTTAATTTCTGTTAAAAGAGATTTTCCCATTCCCTCTGCTGCTTTTAAAGCAATATTTCCTGTGTAACCATCAGTAACGATAATATCTACTTTACCACTTGCTAAATACCTTGATTCAATATTTCCAACAAAATTTAAAGACTTATTTTCTTGTAATAATTTATAAGCCTTTTGATGTAATTCCAATCCTTTTGATTTTTCCTCACCTATGTTTAATAAAGCTACTTCAGGATTTTCCACACCATTAACAGCTTTTGAATATGCTGTTGCCATAATAGCAAAATTTACTAAATCCTCAGGATCGCATTCTAAATTTGCCCCTACATCTAATAAAAGAGTAATTTTTCCCTTAACTAACGTTGGTATAACTGGCATAAATCCAGGTCTTTCAATACCATCAAGTTTTTTCAAAATAAAATGACAACCTGCTACAAAAGGAGCTGTTGCACCCCCAGTTGTAATTGCATGCGCTTTTCCATCTTTTACTAATTCAAGTGCTTTAACCATACTTGAATCTTTTTTTCTTCTAATATCCATTATTCCATCTGTCATTTCAATTACTTCTGAAGTATTTAAAATTTCAACTTGATCATGGTTATATTTTTTTGAAGACAACTCTTTTTTTAAATTCTCTTCATTACCAACAAAAATAATTTTTAAATCTTTTTGCTCACCTAATAGTTTAATAGCAGCATCAACTGCTGGAATTAAACCATTATCCGAACCCATAACGTCAAAAGCTATTACTTTATAATCCATATTTTAACTCCTGTACATTAGTGATTATATATACAATTAGAGTTTAAAGCAAAAAAAAATAAAACATTTTATGTTTTATTTATTATATTTAGCATTATTTTGTTGTTGTTTTATAGTACCTTTAACGCAACAAGGACATTCTTTTGATAAACAAACTTGACATCCTATACATTTTAAACAACTTTGACATCCATGAAATGAACCACTACAAACTCTACAAGTGAAGCAATTGTGTGCTCCGCCAGGACAACAAACATCACTTGAATTTTCAACTTTTTGCTTTGGTAATGGCATTTTATTTACTCCCTTATTTTTAATATAAAAATTATACCTAATTATTAACTAACTAGCAATGTCAGTGGGCGTTTTTTAATTTGTAGCATAGCTGCAGTTCAACCAATGTAAAGAATTGCTCCTAAAATTATTGCAGAAACAAATGGTATTCAAGGTAATGAAGGTAAAGCTATTAATACTTTAAATCTACCTCAAACGAATGCTTGAATTCCAGATCACACTACAAGTGAAGCTAAGAATGCAAATAAGTAACTAATTGCTGAACCTGAGATATATTTACCCATAACCATTCAATTAATTTCACCATTTTTATATCCTAGGGACCTCATTATTGTAATAACATTTATTGAGTCAGTAATAATAATATTCATAATTACTATCAATAAAATAATAAG
Organism: Spiroplasma endosymbiont of Cantharis nigra; assembly: GCF_964019925.1. Classification (NCBI taxonomy): domain Bacteria; kingdom Bacillati; phylum Mycoplasmatota; class Mollicutes; order Entomoplasmatales; family Spiroplasmataceae; genus Spiroplasma; species Spiroplasma endosymbiont of Cantharis nigra. The sequence continues at coordinate 28,310 of NZ_OZ026470.1, read as the reverse complement.
AAGAACTATATCAATTAAAATATACATCAACATTGCTTTTGTCATTTTGCCAAGCACCTGATTTATTACAGACTTTAATATAGGTAATGTAATTACAGATGAGTCCATAAAGAAATTTACAGATGTTGGCTTATCCAATGAATTTCCATTTATTGATGGTGCTAAAATACTACCTAGTCATGGCTTATTTTGTGAAGATGCAATTGTATAAGTATCTCTTGAGTATCTAAAATTTCTTTGAGAACCAGCAACATCTTTTAAATCAATTTTACCTTCACTTGCAACTTTTGTACTTATTATTGAGTTGAATAATAACTCATCTGTATCTATTGATTCAACTTCATTTACATTTTTTATAAATGTTGAATAATCAACATAAATATCTTGAAGCAATGTATCATTTTCATTTATTGAAGCAATTCTTATATTAACAGTTTTATCTTTTCCTAAAGTGATTTCAAATACATCTCCAACATTTTTATTTAAAATTTTTGAAAGTCTAAATGATATTACAGCATTAACATAATCTTTATTACTCTCTTGTAATTCATTCATTGCTTTTTCACTTACTGAGTCAAGATTTACAACAGCTCTTGTGTTTCCCCCAATTTTATTTGTTGTGTCAATTAATCTTAAAATAGAGTTTTCAATATCTACATCATTATTATTTTTAATATGATATGGCAATATTGCTTGAAGGGCTTCATCATTTCCATTAAATATTACTTTGTTAACACTTAATAGAGAGTTAATTCCCTCTTTCATTTTTGCAAAGGTTGTTAATAAATTAACTAAAGTATTACTTAACTTAATTTCGGCTCTTGTTTGATTTTTAGGAAGAATATTATTTAAGTCATCTATAAAATATTTTTTAACAGATTCAATATCTTCACAACTACCTTTATAGTTCATACCTAAAGGAGATACACAAGCTAATTTTCCAATATCATCCAAAAAGATACCTCCCATTTGTTCTGGAGTTACTTTTAGAATTGAATACTCTGGAATTTCTTGAGGAACTTCTATTCTATTTAAAAGATTTTGATTTGTAGATATTTTTTGGTTTAGTGGTGTAACTAAGGCAGTTAATGTAGCCATACCAGAAATTACTTCTTTATTACTTTCTCAATATTCTGTATTCATAATTTCATCTCTTGCCTTAGAAATATTAGACATTAATAAAGAAAAATTATTTGTAGTTTTGTATTTATCCTCTTGTGAATTTCTAATAAACTCTTCAACTTTTTGAGTTTCAATATTTTCATATTTAAGACCATAATTTTCTTTTGTAATATCTTGATGTATTCCATTTGGCGAGACTTTAATTGGTACAACATTTTTAAAAGAATAATAATGGTTAACATCTTTAGTATAAATATTATAAGCTCCTTCAATCATATTTTTAATTACAGGCATTGCTCTTAATTGCAAAGTAAATAAGAATGAACTAAATAAGAATAATCCCATAATAAGAGTAAACTTACCTTTCCCCGCAGAGACAAATGCATGTTGCATTCTAAATGTAAATCCCTTATTTCTTTTTCTCAATATTTTTAAAATAATTCAGTTAAATAAAGAATAAATTAAAGCAGGGAAAAATATAATTTTTAATATTAAAACAATTACATCTGATTTACTTTTTTTAGGTCCCGATGTTAATAAAGATAAAGCTCCTTCATTAAGGAATTTAAATATGATCAAATAACTTAGTCCAGCAAATAGAATTGGCACAATTATCATTAAGACCATTAAAAATATTGGAGAAGCATATATTGTTTGAAAGTCAAAAATAACAAACGTACTAAACTGTTTGGTTGCACTATCAATTTGGAATGGGAAAGAAAGTAAATACCCTATTCCTATTCCTATAATCATAGTTAAGAATGTTTTTAGTGAGAACACTCATGTAAGCTCACTAGTTCTATATCCAAGTGATTTAAAAACTCCCAATTGCTTTCTTGTATTATTAATTTCTTTTTTAAGAACAAATAGTATAAACATAAATCCTAATAAAAATAGAATTGCTCCAATCATGACATAAATTCATGTAATTATATATAAATTTGTCAATGTGGCTATAACACTATGCTCACTTGGTTCTTTAAATATAGTTGTACCAGGAGATAAAATTGATAGATTTGTCAATGATGAATCTTTTTTATTACTGTTTACTATATTGCTTGAGAAAAGTTCATTAAGATTATAGTTATTACTATTCTTAGTTATAAAAGTTTCTTCACGATAAAATAAGTAAAATCCAAGTGCAGAATTTGATGTCATATTATCTGTTGTAAATAGTTCACTAAATGTATAGCCATTTTCATCTTTTTCTTCTGTAAAAAAACTATTTTTTAAAAATACTTGACCATAGTTTTTAATAGAATCTGAAAATGATGAGAAATTAATTGGCGTTAATGAACTGTATTTTAGACCAATACCAACAATTTTAAATGGCAATGGTTTAGGAAAATTTGTTGAGCCTTGATAAGGTTGATCAACACCTAATAATATTTCATCTCCAATTTTTTTATTTTGATTTTTAGCGTAAGCATCACTAATAATGATTTCATTATTTTTTTCTGGTAATCTTCCACTTTGCAAAATAATATTATTTATATCATATGGATCATTTCCACTTAGTGCACTAACATTTGACATATTATAAATAAAATGATCTTCTGCACCTTTTTGCATTTTAATATTTACATTAATAAAATTTTCATACAAAAATGAATCATTTGATTGATTTTTTAATTGCTCTAAAATTGAAAGAATTACATAATTATTAATATTTCTGTTTTGATAATCCCCAAAATTAGCAATTGCTTTTTGACCTTCTATAGTAAAAATATCTCCCACTTCTAGAGGTCTTGCTTCAGTTTTTGTAGTAAATTCATTAATTGTATTATCGTTTCCATAATATGTATAATACCAAATGATTGATCTTAGACCTGAAAGAATTTGTTGCTTTTCAAGTTCTTCTTTTTCTTCATCAGAGATTTTAGTTTTAGAACCAGCAATTTCTTCTACAACATCCTTTGCATATTCTTGAATTATATCTTTTGTTCCTTCTTGTAATCATCCTTCTTCTGAAGGTTGATTTAGTTCAAAAGTCATATCCTTATATTCAATTATGAATTCTTGATTTTCTCAAATATATGGATAAATAAAGTCATCATCCATTTTAGTTATGCCTTGTCATTGTTCTTGTCAAAGGTTTGTATTTTTTTTAACTGATGATGCTTTTAATGATAATTGTAAGGGGGTAGCTAACATCCCAAAAATAAGCATTGTAAAAATCATTAGAAACATAATTGTTCCTAGTGTCTCTACTCAAGCCTTTAAAAAAGCTTTCATATAAGATTTAAATATATTTTTCATTTTTTTCTCCTAACTAATTAAAATACTTTAAATAATAGAATTAGGTGGACATTCTCCCTTTAATTTTTCTGCTAAAAAAAATCTTTTTTTTATAGCTATAATATTTTTTTGACTAATATCATAAAAATTTAATTCTTTTATAAGATTTGTATAAAACTTTAATAACTTATCTTTTAATTGATAAAACTTAATTGATAAAAAACTTGATAAATTTAAAAATTTTAAATATAAACTATTACTTATTTTTTTAATATATGTTCATTTGAACTTCTTGTTTCTAATTGAGTTTAAGATAACAAATATAAATATAATACTTAAAAACTCAAAAGTTGAGAAACTTATTAATAAAAAAGTTATTTTATTAATGTAAACTAATTTACTTATTTCAAAATATTTAGATATATTATCTTGTGACAGCATACTTACAAAAAGAATTCAAATAGAAATTGCTAAAACTAAGTAAACTACAGGATTAAGTTTAATTTTTACTTTTTTGATTAAATTATTCAGAAGCTTCTTATTTATTTGTTCCAATTTAATTTTTTTTAAGAAGTTAATTATTCTAATATAATTAATTAATTTGTAAATATATATTGCTGATAAAAGAAAAGCAATTCCAAATAAACCAAAATATAATAAATAATTTGATATATAAAGATTATTAGTTATAAGAAATTTCAATAAAGTTATTGAACAAAATAAAGAAAGTAATGCAATTATTATGCTTATTATTGTACAAGTAATATTTTTATTTTTCTTATTTTTAATAGAAAGCATAATTATTTCTCCCTTTTATAAAACATATTTATTATATCTTATTAAATAAAAAAATGATTCCCATGAATCATTTTTATTCTATACCGATAATGAATGAATATACTTCTTGCTGTCCATCAACAACTTCATATTCTACATCATAATTCTCATCAAGATATTTACGAAGATCATTAATGTCTTTAAATGATGCATCTTGACCTGTAAATATTGTTAAAATCTCAGTTTTTGCAGTAATAAATTTTGACAATGATTTATAGAAAACATCTTTTAAAGTTTTAGCTGATATTGTAATTTTTTTATCTGCCATCATCATATATTCTCCAGCTTTAATATTTACACCCTCAATTGTAGCATCTCTTGCTGCTTTATTAATTGAAACTGAAACAATATTTTTAATAGCCTTATTAATATTTGATTCATTCTTTTTAGGAGTATCTTCAATATCAAGATTTAAATATGCAGTAATTCCTTGTGGAATTGTTTTAGTTTCAATAACAACTATTTTTGACATTTTTTCTAATTCTTTTGCTTGTTTTGCTGCCAACAATACATTTGAATCATTAGGGAAAATGTACACAGTTTTTGCATCAACAGCTTGAATTGCCTTCATAAAATCATTTGTTGAAGGATTCATCTTTGGACCACCATCAATAACATAATCTAAACTTAAATCATTTTTAAAGTAATTTTGAATTCCTTTTGATCTCACAACTGCTATTGTAGCAACATCATTTTTTAATTTACGTTGTTGTTGAGCAGTAACTCTTGCTGAAGTCTCTATAGTATTTGCTACATGTTTATCCGCTTGTAAAGTCATATTTTCAACTTTAATATTTTTAAATTCTCCAAATTGTTGTAAATAAGATAATACTTGTCCCGGCATTAATGCATGTGTATGCACTTTTAAAATATCTCCATCCATAACTGCAACAATTGATGAATTTCCATATTGTTCAAAAGTATCTCTTACTGTATCAATTTTTAACTTATCAATGAATTCTTCATTTAGCATAACAATTGCTTCTGTACAATAACCAAATTCCTCTTCAATTGACATCTCAATATTTGAGCCTGTATTTTCTTCTAATTTTTTTAATTTTGATATTGGTTTTAATTTTTTAACAAAATATTGCATTCCTTCAAAAAACTTAACTAAACCATATCCACCACTATCTACAACGCCAACTTCTTTTAAAGCAGGTAATAGCTCTGGAGTATTATCTAAAGATTTATTAGCAGCTTTAACAAGTCCTTCTCAAAAGTCATTTGGTGCTTGCTCTTCAACAAGAGAACTTACATATTCACTAGTTTCACGAATTACAGTTAAAATAGTACCTTCAACTGGTTTCATAACTGCTGCATATGCAACATCTTTTGCTTTTGCAAAAGATTCCTTTCAAGTATCTAAATCAAGTTTTTCTTTATCTTTCATTCCATTAGAGAAACCCTTAATGATTTGAGAGAAGATAACACCAGAATTTCCTCTAGCACCCATTATTAGGCCTCTAGAAAATTTGCTCATTAATGAGCCCACATTAGTAAACTCCTCTTTTTCAATTTCAACAAATCCATTGGTACAAGTTAAATTCATATTTGTTCCTGTATCACCATCAGGTACAGGAAAAACATTTAGTTTATCTATATGAGGATAATTGTTATATAAATTATTAACCCCACTAGTTATCATACCTTTTAAAATTTGTGTATCTTTCATAGTATTGTCACCTTCTAAACTATATTGTTTTTTTATTATTTAAAATTAAAATATTAAAAAATTGCAAATTTATATTTGCCAGTTTATATATTAATATCTGCACTTAATAAAAGAAATAAAATATTGTCTAAACGACAATAAGATCATCTACTGCAATATCAACTATATAATTTCGCACGAACTGAGAAAGCTTTTCTAATTCATACTTTACACGTATTTGAACTTCACTAACAACGTCTCGTATGTTAACTCCATTGATTAAAATAATATGTACTTTCACTCTGTCCATTGTATCAGTTGAAACCATCTCTACGGCCTTTGCAATATCTTCAGTTTTTAATTCAAATTCTGATTTAGCTGCATAATTTGCAAATGATGCTACTCCAGGTACTGTAACAACAGCATTTGATATAGAATCTAAAATAGTTTTATTTATCATTTTGGCCTCCGTAAAAAGTGTACAATTTTATTCTCTAATTCAGGATAACAAAAAAATCATGTTGTTACGTTTCAAATTAGTACAAAATAATTTTACACTATTAAAGCAAAATAATAAAATAATAAGTCTAAAAAGTAAAAATTTACTTTAGAATAATTTAAATATTTTCTTGTATTTTTAACCTAATTATTATATTATTTATAAGTCCGAGGTGAAAATATGGCAAGAAAAGACGGTTTAACAGGTAAAGGTCCTTTGTCAGGTAATTCAAGATCACACGCTATGAATGCCAGCAAAAGAAAATGAAACCTTAATTTACAGAAAGTTCAAGTAATGGATGAAAATGGTAAAGTTATGACTTTAAAAGTTTCAGCAAGAACACTTAGAACTTTAAAAAGAAATAATCAATTAGCAAAATAAAAGTACAATAAATTAAGAAACTCATCGAAGTTTCTTTTTTTTCATTATATAATAATTATTGGTATTGCCCTCTTGGCGGAATTGGTAGACGCAGCAGACTCAAAATCTGCCGAGAAATCGTATCGGTTCGACTCCGATAGAGGGCACCAGCTAAAAAATAAAAAGCAGATTATAATCTGCTTTTTTATTTTGTCAAAATAATCATAACTTCCTCTTTTATTGAAATTTCAGGATCTACATATGGTAAAAATTGATTTGAATAAGCCAAAGAATTAAAAGCCTTTAACTCAATGTTTTTTACTTCATATTTCATGCCTTTAATAGTGATTTCATTATTTTTCAGACTAAATAATGAAATATATGTAAAATCTTGATATTTATTAAAATCTACAATATTTTTACCAGAATTTAATTTAAAAATAACTGATTTTTCATTAAATATTTTTACATTATGGTTAAATACGTAATCAATAATAGTTAAGTTCATATCATATCTTTTTGATGGATTAACTATCATTGTAATATCTTTTATCTCTTTATCATGTAAATAATGAATTGCTGCTATTCCATCTAAATAATCTTTTTCAGGGTTAAAAGCTATAAATTTTTTTGCTTTTGACTTTATAATTTCCAATTCTTCTTGAGTTACTTGATCAAAATCAGACATTGCAATATCTATATTAATGTCTTTTTTTATTAAATCTAGACATCCTCTTTCAATTCCAATAATTAAATGAGTTTTTTCAAAAATTTTTAAGTTAATGTTAGTTTCTGAAATAACAATTAGTGCTTTATCCTTCAAGTTTAGCTACCCTTTCTTTTAAATTTTTTACAGAAGAACCAACTAAATAACTTCCTGCCACAATTACATCAACTCCAGCTTTTTGAACAAGTTGATAAGTTTCTTCATTTATTCCTCCATCAACTTGAATTAAATAAGAGTAATTATTTTCATCTTTTAACGCCTTTAATTTTTGGATTTTGTCCAAAGAATTAGAAATAAATGATTGCCCACCAAATCCAGGATTAACGCTCATTACTAAAACATTTTTGATTTTAGGTAAGTATTTTTTAATTTTAAAAACATTAGTATTTGGATTTATTGAAATAGAAGCACTTATATTGTTAATATTACAGAAATCTAAAAATTCCAAGATTTGCTTTTTAGTTAGAGCTTCAAAATGTACTGTGATTTGCTTTACATTTTTTACAAGAAATGGTTTAAGGTATTCCTTAACAGAAATATTTTCAATTTTAACCATTAAATGTAAGTCCATTTTGAAATTATAATTATTAACTATATCTGTTAGTATTTTTGGGCCAAAAGATAAATTCGGAACAAAATTATAATCCATAACATCATAATGAATTCATTTAATTTTTGCTTCCTTTAACTTATCTAAATCTGATTTTAAATCTAAAAAGTTAGCAGTTAAAATGCTTGGAGCTACAATAAATTTTGCCATTAATATTTTCTCCTTTGATTTTCAATTTCCAACTGAATTTTTACATAATCATTATATATAAATTCTGGAAATTTTTTATTTTTAACTGCTTCAATAACTTTACAACCTGGTGTGTTGTTCAAATGCAAGCAATTATTAAATTTACAGTTTTGGTCTTTAAAAAAATTAATGCTTAAAGCAATGTTTTCCTTACTAACTTCCTTATACTCAAAAGAAGAAAAACCTGGTGTATCACCAATTAATGAGTTTTTATAAATAAATAACTCATTTTTTGTTGTTGTATGTTTACCTCTATTTAAAGCTTTTGAAATTTCTTGTGTTTTTTCAAAAGCATTTGGAATAATATGATTTAAAGTTGTTGATTTTCCAGCGCCAGTTTGCCCTGTAAAAACAGAAGTTTTATTCTCCAAACACTTTAAAAAATTATTTCAGTTTTTATCAGTATCAATCATATTGTTTATTAAATAGACCTCATAACCAATAGTTTCATACAGCTTAGCCTTTTTAATTTCTTCATCTTCATTATTTGTTAAATCCGCTTTTGTAAAAGCTAAAACTGGTTTTAAATTAAGCGTTTCAAGAAAAAACAAATATTTATTAAGAGTATAAGTGTTCAAAATTGGCTCTCTTAAAGAAGTTATAATGACTACTTGATCTATATTTGCTATTCTAGGTCTGTAAAGTTCATTTTTTCTCTTTAAAATTTCAGTTAAGGATCCTTTAAAATTTTGTTTGTCAGTAAATTCAAAATTTACATAATCTCCTGTTGTTGGTTTTTGATTGCTATGTCTTATTTTTCCTGTTGCTTTACATTCGTATAATTCATTTTCAAAAAATACATATGCATACTCACTTAATATTTTTAAAATAATTCCTTTATTCATTTTATAGTACCATTAGCAAAACAAATAAAACAATAAGTGAAATTATAACTATTAAAAATATCGCTGTAAATTTTGTCTTGGCAATACTTGGCAGTTTATCCAAAGTATTTCCTACTTGAAGTTTTCTTTTACCATCGTTCATAACTAAAGTTACTTTTTTATGATAAATATATGGTTTAGGATTATCTGCTTTTTTTATTTTTAATAATTCATTTTTTACTTCATCAATATTATTAAATCTATTTTCAGGTTCTTTTTCTATCATTTTTAAAATTAGATTTTCAAGACTTTGTGGAATTGAAGGATTAATTAATTTTGGACTCGTTGGAGTTTCTTTTAAGTGTTTTGCTGCAATTTTGGGAGCTTCTTTTGCAGTAAAGGGTGCCACTCCTGTAGATATCTCATATAACATAATACCAAGTGAATATATATCACTTTTTGGAGATGGTCCTTGTGCTGCAATTATTTCTGGGGGCATATACTTAGGAGTTCCAATAGCTTTATTAATTTCTGATGATTTACCTTCCATAACAGAAATTCCAAAGTCACCTAATTTCACATCTCCTGCTTGAGTTAATAAAACATTATCTGGTTTAATATCTCTATGTATTATCCCTAATTTATGAGCTTCTGATAGAGCATCACAAATTCTTGAAAAATAATATTTTATCTCTTTAAGTGTCATTGAACCAAAATCTTGAAACTTATCTTTTAGAGTTCCCCCTTCAACACATTCCAAAATAATAAATCACTCATCACCATTTTGTATAATATCAAAAAGTTTAACAACATATGCATTAGATCCCAACTTTGCAAAAGCTTCCTTTTCAATATCAAATCTTTCTTGTCCTACAGGTTTAACAACAATTTCTGGAGCTACAACTTTAACTGCGACTATATTTCTTGTAATAATATCATATGCTTTAAATACAGAGGCCATTCCACCTTTTCCTAGTTGACTAATAACTTCATATCTTTCATTTATTAACGATCCTGGTTCATATTTACTCATAAAAGTAGCTCCCTTTTCAATATAATAATAACAAAAAAAGCAGAGTTAGATTACTCTGCTTCAATAATAAGGATTGATAAATTATCTGTTGAGATGTTGTCTTTTGCATCTTCTATTATTAAACTTGCCTTATCCTTTAATTTTACTTTTTTATTTGCTAAAGTAGAAGCAGTTATTTCTTCATCAATATAATCATGAACACCATCTGTTGTTAACATGTATATACCTTCTTGATTCTCTACAAAATATGTATCAATTCTTAAGGTTTTTTGTGGGCCCAACGCACTTGTTAAAACTTTTCAGAAAGTAACATCATTAGCCTTTTCATAAATTCCTGACATTTGAATATCTTTTCTTTCTGCTTCTGGAGTTGAGTTCCATAAATTTTGGTCTTCAGTTATTTGAAATAAATTATCATTAACTAATTTATAAGTTCTTGAGTCTCCAACATTAATAACAAATCCGCCATCTTTTGTAAATAAAATAGCTGTTAATGTTGTACCCATGTCCTTTGTTTCAAATCTTTCATTTGAATATTCTACCATTTCAGTCAAAATATTATTTACACAACTTCTTAATCATCTATTTATTTCTTTTTGATTAAGTTGTGAAAAATCACTTTGATTAAAATACTCAATAAATTTTTGAACAGCTAGTTTTGATGCGACCTCACCATAAGCGTGTCCACCCATTCCATCGCAAACAACTCCTAGAGCTTCTCCAGTTTTTTTTGTTGCAAAATCAAGATAATCTTGATTAGTTTTTCTATAATTACCTATATCAGTAAGCATTGCACTTTTAAATTTCATTTTTTATGACACCTTCCCTTTTGGCTCTTAACTGGCCACAAGCCGCGTCAATATCTGCACCAAATTCTTTTCTTACAATTGCAGTAATATTTTGTTTTTTTAATATTTTGAAAAATTCCTCTACTCTTGTTGATTTTCTATAAGGATTTTCTTCAACTTCATTATAAGGAATTAAATTAACATATGCATTAATACCTCTAATGATTTTAGCCAATTCTAATGCATGTTCTGGCTTATCATTTAAACCATCAATTAAAATATATTCAAAGGTAACCCTTCTATTTGTTTGATCAACATAATATCTTACAGAATCTAATAAAACTTTAATTGGAAATGCTTTATTAATTGGCATTAATTGATTCCTAACATAATCATTAGAAGCATGTAATGAAATTGCAAGATTTATCTGTGTTTTTAAATCCGCAAATAGTTTAATTTTTGGAACAATTCCACAAGTAGAAATTGTAATATGTCTAGCCCCAATTTCAAATCCATTTTTATCATTAATTATTTTTATAAATTTTAATACATTTTCATAGTTATCAAATGGCTCACCAATTCCCATAACAACAATATGACTAACTCTAGACCTTTTATTTTCAGGATCATTTTTATATTTCTCTTTTAAGTATAAATTCATTGTATATATTTGTCTCACTATTTCATCAACAGATAGATTTCTTTCAGTTTTTATTAATCCAGAAGCACAGAATTTGCAAGACATTTTACATCCAACTTGTGTTGTAACACAAACAGATTGTCCATACTTTTGAGGCATAAGAACAGTTTCAATTGACTTTTTATCATCTAACATAAATAAAATTTTGATTGTTCCATCCTTAGACTCTTCAGTAACTAAGTCTTTAAGTAAATTAGTTACAAATCTTGCATTAAGAAATTCTCTTAATTCCTTACTTAAATTAGTCATATTATCAAATTTTGTTTCCATTTTAAGGTAAATTCAATCATAAACCTGTTTAGCAGAAAATTTTTTAAATCCATTTTCCACAAGAATTTCTTCTAGTTCTTGAATTGTGTACCTGAATATACTTGTTTGTTCCATAAAAATTTAACTCCAATATATATTTTATCATAGTAATAATTGTTTAATTTAAAGACTTGCTTTTTTAAGTTTTTTTCTTAAAAATAAAAAAATTATTAAAGATATTCCAAATGTAATAGGAATTAAACAATATGCCATAATAATAGTTCAATTATTTTTTGATTTACTATTATTTGTATTCTCAATATCTTTATTAGGCTCAATGTCTTTTTTGGAAGTCATCTTAATATTAAAATACTCTCCATTTTTATTTACAATTTCTATATTTCCAATATTATAACTATCCTTTAAAGAAAAATTATAATCACCATTTAAATCTATTAAATTAATATTATTATCATGACTTTTTAACTCATAATCATTTTTATTGAATGATAATTTTTTATTATCAGTATTAATTTCTTTGATTATGAATTCATTGAAGGAATATATTTTAAAAGTAAAATTTTGTTTTTTATATTTAAATTCTATTTCAAAAATCCCTTTGCTTTTTGGTATAAAAGTAATTTTATTTTTTTCCCTTGTCATTAATAAGTCATTTGATGAATTTTTAATACTCAATTCATTTTCATTTATTTCATCAAAATTTATTATATTTAGATTATTTAAAGTATTTACTTCTGATACTACAATATTTTTATCTAGTTCAATTGCACTATTATTTTCTATTATCTCAATGCTTATTTTTTCACTCACTTTTGTTATATTTGAAATTAATTCAATTTCAAATAAGCCAAGTTCTTTTGATTTAATTCAAAGTTTATTGTCTTCAAATATAGTAATTAATGATACATTTTTGTTTATTATAAATAATTGTTCAAAAGAGTTAGAATATAAATCAATATAATCAAATTCTCCTTTTTTAATTGTTATTTCGTTTGTCTCTAATTCAAAGTAACCATCTTCATTAATTATTTCTATTTCAATTATTTTTTTATTTTTGGCATCAATTGAATCAATTTCCAAAAGAGTTGTTCCAACTTTTATAGTAGAAATTTTTAGAATATTCTCATTTTCATTTTTAACTTTGATATTTTCATTATATTTATAATTAATTTTTCTAAACTTCTCTCCATTTATAATAAATAATTCTTTAGTCTCATTTTTCTTAAGAGTTATTTTTTCAAAGGAAGTCATAATATCTTTAAACTCAAAATCATCTTCAGCGATATTACTTTGACTTATTACAGAATAATTATCTAATTCATAATTCTTGTTTGTAGTTTCAAATTTAGTTTCGTCTCAACTTTGCATAAAAATATTACTTTCTGATTTAATATTTGTATGACTTATTGATATATTGAAAGTTAAAATTTTGCCTCCTGGTTTTTTATATTCATACTTAAAAATTGTTGACTTATCAATTTTAAAATCATTAATAGCCTTTAAATTATTTATATCATTTAAATTAAATACTATTTCATTTTCATTAATACTATACTTCTTTGATAAAAAGTATTTTATTTTTTTATGATTCTCATCTAAATTTTTTAATGAACTTTTAAAATTTAAATTTAACTCATGAAAGTCTGTATTTATTTCAGTTCCTTTAAATACTACTTTAATATTTTTCTGAATTATTTGAGAGTTATTTTTCAATTCTACAACAGTGTTAATTAAATTTGATTGGAATAAGTTAGCAAAATAAATAGTTTTTATTTCAGCTCTATATGTATCAGACTTTTTAATATTTAAAAATTTAAAAAAATTATCATCTGAATTTAATAATTCCTCTAATTTTTTACGAGAATAATTATACTCACTATTTTTTTCTGTTTTTAAGGTATAAAAATTTTCTTCAATATCTTGAAAATAATTTTTTCTAGATATAAAATTTGTTTTTAAATTTGTTAATAATAATCCTCCTCTTTCAATTCTTCCAAGTCTTTCTCCTCATACTTTATTTTTTAAAGCTACTTTATCTTTAAGAACTTCTTCACTAATAGTTCCCTGAACTAGTAATCCCGAATTAACTCCATATATTTTTTTAAACTCTAAATTTAATTTTGTATATATAAAAGTATCAGTTCATTTATCATGATAGTTATATTCTTTCTCAATTATTTTTGATTCCTGTCTTTTATCTAAATTTATATTTAATTGAAAACTTTCAAAATTTAGGTTTTCAAAATTTATATCTTCAATATCACTTTTACCAGTAGAATTTCTCTCTACAACATTTTTAAAATTTAACTCTAAATCTGAGTCATATCAAAAATCCTTCATATGTTCTAATTTTAGTTCTTCAAGGGAAATAAATTTATTTACTTTACTTCTATAAATTGTGCTACTATTTTTTCTTATGACTTCACTAAGTTTTTCCTTTTGATCATCTAAAAGATAATAGGGTTCCTTTTCTAAGTGATGTTCTTCTATATCAATATTTTTGATGGACAAATTTATATTTTTTATTTCTGCAGCTGATGTTGATAGATTACCCAAAGGTAATATTGTAAATAATAATTTCAATATTTTTATCATATAGCATTCTCCTTCTTTCTCTTTAATCGACTAATGAAAAATAAAAAATGAAAAGAATTAAATTCTTTTCATTTTACAAATATAAAATCCATCATTATCATATTCACTTCCAAAAAATACTTTTTCATATATTTTTTTAATATCCTTATGTCTTAATAAGAAATTACTGATTTGCTCTTCATTTTCTTTTTTATTAATGGTGCAAGTTGAATACACTATTTCAGTATTTACTTTTGCACAATTATATGCTTTTTCTAGTAGTTGAGATTGTAATAAAATAAGTTCTGAATTTTCCAGGTCACTATATTTTTTTAATTTAATTTCAGGCTTTTGTCTAATAACTCCATAACCTGAGCAAGGTGCATCCAATAAAATAAAATCATATTTCTCTTCTGAAATTTCCAGAGCATTTTTACATTCTAAAATTACATTTTTGACTCCTAATCTAGAGAGATTTTGTTCTATTAAATGTATTTTACTCTCTTGCAATTCAAACGCCTTAATTTCACCCTTATTTTCCATTATTTGAGCAAGGTGAGTTAATTTACCACCAGGTGCGCTACACATATCCAAAACTTTTGAATATGGTTTTGGATTTAAAATATAAGAAGCATATCCACTTGTTTGGTCTTGAACTGTAACATAACCTTTTAAAAATATTTCTTGATTAATAATATTTTTATTAGTTAAGTAAAAATATTCGATTAGTTTTGATTTTTCTAAATTATATTTTTCCATATATTTTTCTTCAAAATCCTTTATTGATATTTTTAAGGTATTTAATCTCAAACTAATTTTACTTTCAATATTTGAACTTAAAATAAATTCCTCTGCTTGAGATTTTGAATAATCTGCTGAAATTTTTTTATATAGTCAAAATGGAAATCCATTTTCTAGTGGAAAAATATTTTGTTTATTTTTAATTTTTACTTCTCAAAGTTCTTGATTTTCAAGTTTTTTTGAAACTTTATTTACTAATCCTGCACAATTTTTATTGATTAATTTTGCAATATTTACAGATTCATTAATAACATAATAGGCTTTTGACTTTAAAAATTTTAACTGATATAAATTCATTCAAAGAAGTATTTGAATTTTAAAATCAGTTTTATTTGGATCAATTATTTTATTAACTACATACTCTAAATAAATTTTGTATTGAATAGTTCCATATACCAATTTGAAAACAAAGGCTATGTCTTCTTTTGACATAGCCTTTGTTTCAATTAAATTACTAAGTAATTTATTTGAGAATTTATTATTCTTAAATACCTCAAACAAAATACTTAAAGCCTCTTTTCTTGAGTTCATTATTTTTAAAATTCCTTCTGTTCAATACTGAAGAAATTAACATCAATCATAAATTGCTCCACAGTTGCTTCAACAAAACTTGAGTCTTCCAATACATTTAAATCTTGACTTGCTAGTACATGTGCATATGTTTTATTAGTTAATAAATCAACTAAATAATTTTTAAAATCAAAGTTCTCACTAATTTCTTCTCCACCTACTTTTTCAACATTTTCTTTTCAATTATTTACAAAATATTGATATTGTCCAGTAACAATCTCACTTACCTTATTTTTTAATTTAAAATATTTACTTTCGCTTGGATCAATGCTTAATGTATTTTCTTTTGTTAAAACTTCTTTAACTTTAGCAACAGCATTTTCAACACTATCAATTTCAATAACATATTGATATTTATGTTTTAATGGAATTTCTAATAAAGCCTTATCTAATCTTTGTTTAATAATTTCTTCCTTTTCAGTTCCACGTTTTCTTAGTCTTTGTTCTAAAGCTTTTAAACTTGGAGGCATTAAAAAAATTGATACCAAATTTTCTGGTTTCTCTTTTTTTAGAACTTGTGTGGCACCAATAACTTCAATTTCTAAAACTACATTTTCTCCTTTTGCAATTTTGTCATAAACAACTTTTCTTGGAGTACCATAATAATTATTAATAAATTCTGCATATTCAATTAACTCATTGTGTTGAATTGCGTCTTTAAATGCATCTTTATCAACAAAATAATAATTAACTCCATCAATTTCTTCTGGTCTAGGAGCACGAGTTGTCATAGAAATTGATTGTACTAAATTCAATGATTTGTCTTGTGCTAACTCTTTATTAATTGTTCCTTTTCCTACTCCTGATGGTCCTGATAAAATTATTATTTTTCCTTGTTTTTTTTCCATTATAAACTCTCCTTTTCTAGCCTTAAAATATAGAGATGCTTATTTTTAAAATCCTTATATTTTAAAAGATTTAGAGTCGACATTTCCCTAACATCTAACTTTAATTCCGATTCCATAATTAATATACCATAATTATTTAGCAATTGATTCTCAGAAATATATTTGAAAAATTCTGTGTAGTATTCTACTTTAGCAAATGGAGGGTCAAAAAAAATTAAGTCTACATTCTTATTTATAGATGTTAAATAACTAAGCATTTTTTTATAATCAAAGTTAAATATTTCGAATTCTTCACTATTTAATCCTGTAAAATTTTTTTTAATGATTTCTAAAGCTGGTTTATAGTGGTCATTTACAAAGGCAAACTTTATTCCTCGTGACAAAGCTTCAAGTGACAAAGCTCCACTTCCACCAAATAAATCTAAACAAATTTTGTTATCAAAAATAAAATAATTATTTAAAACATTAAACATATCTTCTTTAACTCTTGTAATTGTTGGTCTTGTATTCATTCCATCCAATGTAACTAATTTTCTACCTCTAAAACGCCCGCTTATTACTTTCATTTTAATTTTTCCTTTGCTTTTTATATTATACAAAAATAATTATTATATAATGATACTTGAGGTGTTGATTTATGAAATTAGATATAAAAAAGGACTTATTGCAATCACAATTGCCAACAAATAAATGATTGTGAAAAGATAATCAACCAGAAATTATTAGAAATATCTCATTAGACGTTGAATTGCCCCTAAGTAAAGAAAATGACTTAGTAATGAGAAAATTAATTGATTTTGTAAGATATAGTCAGGATTCTGATTTAAATAAAAAGGAAAATGTAGACTACTTGCGCCCAGCTGTTGGGCTAGCAGCTCCTCAAATTGGAAGCAATACCAATATGTTTTTTGCAAGATTTGAATGAGATGTTGAAAATGGTGATGTTGAAGAATATGCAATCATAAATGGAAAAATAACTGCAAATAGTGACCAGATTACTTATTTAAGTGATGGTGAGGGTTGTTTGAGTGTAGATAAAGACCATAAAGGTTTAGTACCAAGAAGTTATAAAATTCAAGTTGAGGGTTATGACTGATTCAAACAAGAATATATTGAATTAACTTTAAGAGGATATCACGCTATTGTTTTTCAACACGAATTGGAACACAATCAAGGAAAGCTTTATTACGATAGAATTAATAAGGAAAATCCCAATTATAATGAGGAAAGTTGAATAATAATTTAGAAGTTTTATAAAACTTCTTTTTTTATTTATTTTTACTTAGTTTTTTGTATATTTAATTTACTTTTTTGCTAAAATACTATTAACTATGACTTTTAAATTATTTGGAAACGATAATACATATAATACTTTTACGTATCATTTTACAAATTTTTACATTTTAATATAAGGAGTTGAAAATATGGAAGACAAAAAACAAGAGTCTCTACAACAAGTAAAAAGCGTAGTTGCAAATTTAGAGAAAAAAATTGAAGTAAAAAAATTGGCTGATAATATAAATCCGCCAAAGAAAAAAATACAGCAAGCACCCTTTCCTACTAAAGTATTTGCTTTAGGTGGTTTAGAAGAAGTTGGTAAAAATACTTACTGTATCGAATATGATAATGAAATTATTATGATTGATGCTGGGGTTAAATTTCCCGATGCTACACAATTAGGTGTTAGTGCTGTAATTCCTGATTTTAGTTATTTAGTAGAAAATAACTCAAAATTAAAAGGATTATTTATTACTCATGGTCACGAAGATCATATTGGGGGAATCCCTTATCTACTTCAACAAGTTGAAGTACCAGTAATTTATGCACCAGCTTTGGCAGCTGCATTAATTAGAGATAGATTAAAAGAATACAAGTTACAAAATAAAACAGTTGTTAGAGAATATACTGAAAATGATGTTTATTCAACAGTAAATTTCACTATTCAATTCGCAGCAGTAAATCACTCAATACCCGATGCTTTTGGAGTTCATGTGCAAACACCTAATGGTGCTATTTTCTCAACAGGAGATTATAAATTTGACTGAACACCTTTAGGCCATGATGCTAATGTACAAAGATTGGCAACATGAGGAAATGATGGAATTGAGCTATTAATGGCCGATTCAACAAATGCTGAAGTTGAAGGTTATACAATTGGTGAAAGAAAAGTTATTCAAAATATTGATACACTTTTCTTAAAATCAAAAGGAAGAATTATCATTGCTTCATTTGCTTCAAACGTTCATAGATTACAACATATTATTGAACTTGCAAATAAGTATGGTAGAAGAATTGTGGTTATTGGTAGAAGTATTGAAAGAATTATTAAAATAATTAGACAAATGGGTCATTTAAACATTAATGATAAAATGTTTATTAAACCCCATGAAATTGAAAACTTCCCTAAAAACCAAATAATGATTTTATGTACAGGAAGTCAAGGAGAACCAATGGCTGCTCTATCTAGAATATCTAGAATGGAACATCAAACAATAAAAATAATTCCTGGTGATACTGTAATTATGTCTTCATCACCTATTCCTGGTAATAGAGCTGATGTAGAAAATGTAATTAACAAACTAACAAGACTTGGTGCAAATGTTATTGAAAATAGTGGAGATAACAAAATTCATACTTCTGGACATGCAAGTCAAGAAGAACAAAAATTATTATTTACTTTACTAAAGCCAAGATGTTTTATGCCAATGCATGGTGAATATAGAATGTTAAAAATCCATGGTGAAACAGCAATGAAAGTTAATGTTAAACCTCATAACGTATTTGTTGTTGCAAATGGAGATCAAATTGAATTACATAATGGTGTTGGTCAACTTGGTAAAAGAGTACCAGCTGAGGCAGTATTTATTGATGGAAAAGATATGACAGGAAAAGCAAGTAATGTTATTAGAGAAAGAAATATTCTAAGTAAAGATGGTTTAATGGCTGTCATTATTTCAATAGATTCACAAGTTAATAAATTATCAGCTCCTCCTAGAATTGTTTCTAGAGGAAGTTTCTATGTAAGAGATAGTGGAAATGTTATTTCTGAATCAATAAACATAGTTACAAATGCCGTACAAGAAGTTCTTAAGTCACCAAAGCCTACCTTTGGTGCTATTAAGAATGCAATAAAGGAATCATTATCACCTTTCATCTTTAGATATAAAAGAAGAAATCCTTTAATTATTCCAGTTATTTTAAATAAAAAAATAGAGGTTAATAAATAATGAAAACAAGAAAAGAACAATTAGGCCTTTTTTCAATAATATGAATTGGCTTTACTTTTATTGCTGGAATTACTTTTACAGCAAGTTTTAGTCAAATAGTACTTGGGGAAGATGGAATCGGTCTTCATATTATTTGATTATTTTTAATAGAGGGTTTAATAGCATTTATGTGTGCTTGAGCCTTTGCAAAATTAGTTAAATATCATCCCCAAGCAAATGGAGGTGGAAGCCAATATGTTAGAACAGCCTTTGGTAAATTCTGAGGTTTATTAATCGGTTTTATCAACTATTCAGTTATTCCTGTAATTGGTATGGCTTTAATAGTTACAATGGTTAGAACTAACTTTGGCCCATTAGAAGAAGGTCAACATGGTCTATGATTAGTTGGACAAGGTCAAAATGGAAATTATGGAAAATTTGGAGAATGAGGAAATCTATACTTAGATTTAATTGCTTTTGCACTTTATATCTTTGCAGCAACAATTATATTTTTTGGAATAAAAAAATATAAGTATGTTGGATTAATTATAGGATATATGACTTGAGGAATTACACTATTATTAATGATTTTTGGTCTAACTGCTGGATTTATGAATATAAGTTTAGGAAATAATCCTTTTGACGCTTATAAAGATCAAAAACTTACTATGAATGGATTTACTAATGCATTTACAACTTGTTTCTTTGCATTTTGTGGAATAGAAACATTTATATCAACAGGTAAAAATATTAAAAATAGAGCTAAAAATATGCCTATTGCAATTATAGTTATAATGATTGCAACAACTCTTTTCTACATAGTATTCTCTGTAATTACTATGTTCGCAATTGGTGGCGCATTTACTGGAAATCCAAATACTCAATTATTTCCAGAAAATAATTTTTTAAGAAGCTTTGGACCTGCATTAGTTATTGTTTGTACAATCCTAATGAGATTTAATTCTTCATTACAAATAACATTATTTGGAGGTTCAACTCTTGAACCTCTATCAAGTCAAGGATTCATTTCACCAATTTTTAGAAAAGAAAATAAAGAAAATGTTCCAGTTGCTGGAGTTTTAGCAACAATGGGATTATTTGTAATTTGTGCAATTATGTTCTTATTTATTCCAGATATTATTGAAGGAGCTACAAAGTCACCTTCTCCACTAAATTATGGAACAATTGCAAGTTGTGCATCAATTCTTTTAATTGCAATCTATGGAATGATTATTCCAGTTGTGCTAGTTCAAGGATTTAAAAAGAAAATAAAAGTTGAAATATGAGAATACATAGCTTGATTTATTACTCTGCTATTCTTAGTATTTATACTAGTTTCATACTTCATTGGATTAGCTAAAGTATTTGCTAATCCAAAAGATGAAAATGGTAAAATTCTCATCCAAGGATTAGTAAGCAGTATCTTCCAATTAGTATACTTCGTAGGTATTGTCATATGAGCAATATTGCAATACTTCTTATACTATAAAAATAAAATGAAAAAAATGGACCCAAATTCAGAAATGGGTAAAGTTATTTCAGAATATGAAAACTTCTTTAGACTTTTAAGTGATAAAGAAATGGCAGATATTAGAGCTGAAGAAATAAAAAATGATCAAGAGTATCTAGAATACAAATTAAGTTTAAAAGAAGAAAAATTAAAAAATAAAACAGTTTCAAAATAGTCCATAAAGGACTATTTTTTTATAATATAATTAATTTATTATGGAGGAAAGCTATGAAAAAATTAATAATAATGTTAAGTGCATCTGCTGTATCAATTGCATCTGTTGCTCCAATTATAAACTATGCTTTTTATTCTCCAATTGAAACAATTGAAAAATATATAAGTTATCATTATGACTTTGCAAAATTCGATTGAAATAACCTACAATTCAGAGATGTTAATGGTATATCCCAAGCTGAATTAACTTCTAAGGATTTTACAAATTCATTAAAAAAATGTGTTGAAGAGATGTTTTTAGCTATTCCTGATGAAATATCAAATGTTTATAGTATAAAAACCATTACAACAAGTTTTAATGGTTCTACGAACTATAAAAATAGCCAGGCTGAAGAATTTAGCAAAGAATTTGTTGATGCAAATAAAGATATAAATGCAATGAAAATTGAAAATCATACTCTTGTTATTGAGAGATTTAATGACCCTGCTTTAGGATATTTATATTATGCTAATGTTTATGCATTGATCAATAATCAACAAATTAGACTTTTTGGTTTAAACTCTTCTAATCCATATAAAAACTTAGATGATTTAAAAAAAGAATTTAAAAATACTTTTAAATTAGAAATTCAAAAACAGATTTGAATAGATGGATTTGACGAACAACCTTGGGGAATAGAATTTCCACAAAATTTACCATTTGCACCTGCATGATACGTAATTGGATGATTTATGAGCACGGACATAGAAAGTAAGGAAGTCAGAGAAAAAGTTATTGCACATATAAATAATGTAAAAAAAGTGCAATTAAAAAAATTGGATAGACCTGAAAATCTTTATTATGCTAAATTTAGTGAAGAAAGTAAAACTTTCTCAGTTGGAGAAAAATACAATAGGAATGATGAAGTTAAAGATGAATACTTTTATATTGGTATAACAAATAAAGAAAATGCTTATGGTGAATATAAAGTACTTATAAAAAATACACTAGGTGAAGAAGAAACTATTTAACTAATATTATTTTGATTTTTTTAATGGTACAATTCTATTAAGGAGGTGGAAAAATGAGAGGAAATAGACAAACTTCAAGTATGAGAATGCTACTTTTAATAGGAAATTGATTTGGTTTAATTGTAGGTTTATTGTCTGCAATAGTATTTGCTTATTATATAGCAGATCCTAATTTTGCAAATCAAATAAGCGGTGGAGATCAAACTATAATTAATTTTATTCCTATGATGGTTGCCGTAGTTGGTTTTGCTATTATAACTAATATATTCTTTTGTTCATTCATCATAAACTTTTTGAGAAAAGCTGATGATATTACATTATTAAATAATAGATATATTATCGCATTATTTTCTATTTCAATTGGTGGTTTATTTACACCTTTTGTACTAGCACAAATGCAAAATATTCCTATTAAATCAACAGTTAGTCCTAAATTTACAATATCTAAAGGATATGGTGGAAACTGTTTAATTGCAGGAACAATAGCTTTATCTCTTTATTTTGGTTATTCATTAATTTCTACAAAACAAATATTTACTGCTGGATTAGCAGATCAAATAGTTGTTGGAATTTTATCAGGAATAGTATTTTGAGGAGTTCTAAACTGTTTATTATTTGCAACACCAAATGCAAAAGCAGCATGAGATAAAAAAGGAATAGCTTATGGATTTATGAATTTTATAGCAATTATAAACTTAATCTTTGCTACAATCGTATTAATTTGACAATTAATATCAGCTGTTCTTACAATTTTCTCAATTCTTGGAGATTTATTCAACAAGAAAAGAGGATTCTTTGGAGCGCTATTGAGCACAACATTTGCTGCATATAGAATTGCAATTCAATTATTTATTATTTACACAATAAATAGAATTATTAAAGGTATATGAGCTAAAGGTGATGCAATTGAGTATCAAGATTATTCAAGACTTGCTGAAAAACAAAGAGAGTATGAAGTTAATCAAGCATAAAAAATAATAATAAATTAAAAAACCATACACATGTGTATGGTTTTTTAATTTTTAATATATAGATATTACTTATAAATTCATAGAGAAAAAATCTAGTAATTATTATTTATATACAAAATTTAATAAATTAAATTTAATAAATTCTTTTTTACTCCCTTTTCAATTTTTTTTGAAAGTAATAAATTATCATCTAATAAAACTGCTCTATTTATAAAACAGTCTTCAAAAGTTTTAATTTTATCAGTAAAAATATTATAAATAACTGTAGTGTTTAAATCTTTGTAAGAAATTAAAATGTTATTCTGATTTATATAATATATTTTTTTAAAGCCCTTTTCAGTTGAAATATTTTTTTCAATATTAAAGTCCTGATCTAAAATCAATAATTCTTCCATATCATTTTGAATTACATACTTATTTTTTAATTTAATAATATCTACAATATCATAATTAATTTGACTAATAGGTTCCAAATGTTTATCTGTTATTCATATTTTATCTTGCTTTTTTATTACTAATTTATCTTCAATTTTTTTAATAATTTGTAATTCTTTGCTTACTTCATTAGAATCTAATATACTTGTTAATACCTTATTTTCTTTTATAAAGCTAACATATTTAATTCCCTCAATATTTATAAAATTTTGAATATAATCTTCAAAAACATTTAAAATTTTTATATCAGTTTTACTAATATCTTCAAAAGAAGAAACTAATGGACTTGGATGAGATAAAAAAAATCTTTCAATATCTGCTTTATTTTTTAAATTTTCTTTAAAATTATCTTTTGATATATAACATAAAAGGTTATTACTTTTATTTGGAACACTATCTGTAAAATAAATATTTTCTTTATCTAAAAATATATTTGTTATTCATTCACTATTATCAATTTTTCGAGTTTTTCTTTTCAAGTAAATCACCATTCCTAATTATAAATCAAAAAAAACGGTAATAAACCGTATTTTCTTAATTATTTATTTTGAATTGCTTCTACTCCAGGTAAAGCTTTTCCTTCCATATATTCTAAAGATGCTCCTCCACCTGTTGAAATATGTGTAAATTTTTCTTTAAATCCTAATTGAATGGCTGCTGCTGCTGAATCTCCTCCACCAATTAATGTAAATGAGTTTTTTAAATTAGCAATTGCTTCACAAACAGCTAATGTTCCTTTATTATAATGTTCAAACTCAAATACTCCCATTGGACCATTTCAGGCCACTGTTTTAGCATCTTTTAAAATATCTTCAAATAATTTAATTGATTTTGGGCCAATATCTAATCCCATTACATCATCTGGTAAATCAACTCCTGATATTGTTGCAGGTGTATCTTTGAAATCTTTATTATTTGCAGAGTCAATTGGTAAAATAATTTTTCCATTAGATTTATCTAAATATTGTTTTGCTAATGCTACTTTATCTTCTTCACATAATGATTTTCCAATATTATGCCCTTGTGCTTTGAAGAAGGTATATGCCATTCCACCACCAATAATAATTTTGTCTGCTTTTTCTAATAAGTTATCAATAACTCCTATTTTATCAGAAACCTTAGCTCCACCAATTATTGCAATAAATGGATGCTTAGGTTTATCAATTCCTTTTGCTAACATTTCTAATTCCTTTTGAACCAAAAATCCAACACAACTCTCTGATATGTTTGATGCTATTCCTACATTTGATGCATGAGCTCTATGAGCAGTACCAAAAGCATCATTTACAAATACATCTCCTAGACTAGCTCAGTATTTTCCTAAGTCCTTGTTATTTTTTGATTCATATTTAACAAGTTCTCCATTTTGAACATCTTCAAAACGTGTATTTTCAAATAAGATTATTTCTCCAACATTTAAATCTTTAATTGCTGATTCTAATTCTTTTCCTCTTGTTTGTGACACAAATTTTATTGTTTTCTTTGATAACTCTTCAAGTTTTTTTGCAACGGGTGCTAAAGTTTTTTTAACTTTATCGCTTTCTTCTTTTATTCTACTTAAGTGTGAAAATAAAACGATTTTAGCTCCCTTTTCAATTAAATAATTAATAGTTGGTAATGCTGCTCTAATACGGTTATCATCAGTTATAACTCCATCTTTTAATGGTACGTTAAAATCAACTCTAACAAGAACTGTTTTACCTGATACTTGAATATCATTTAGTGTTTTTTTCATTTTTATGCTCTCCTATACTTATTTATTTTAAAACATTTTTAACTATAAAATCTATATATTCAAAAAAATTATTATTGTTTTCATTATGAAATTTTAAGATATCTTGGTCAGTAATTAAATTATTCTTACTAGGTTTATATAATTTTTTTCATGGAGTTTGTTCATGACAAATTAAAACTATATCTCAATATTTTAAATTTAATAGAAATTTAATGATCTCATAGACGATTATATTCTCACTATTAAAATCATTATCTATTTTAAGATCTTCTTTTTCATTAAAAATTAATGGTACATTTGACTTTGAATACTGGGTGTGATTTTTTCATAACTTATAAATTACAGGTCCTCATTTTCAAGTTTCAAATTTTATATTTGCAATTTTTGATTTAAAAATTAAAAAATAGGAATAGACAATATAAATAATTTTTTGAATTTGAATCTGAGTCACTTTATTAATATTATTTTTCAACTTAACTTTTGCTATTACATTAAGAACATAATCAATATAATCCTCTTTTAAATAAAAAAACATATTTTCACCTCAATAATAATATCGTGTAAAAATATGCTGATTGTTTGATTTTAGAAATTATAAACTTAACATGTAGTTAATTGTACGGATGAATTGTGAAGTAAATGAATTTTCATTGTCATATCATGAAAATACTTTAACTAGTTGTTTCCCATCAACTTCCATAACTCTTGTTAAAGTTGCATCAAAGATTGAACCATATGTTGATCCAATTACGTCTTGTGAAACGATTTCTTTTGTACAATATTCTAAAGCTGCTCCAAGTTCAGCATCTTTTGATATTGCTGTTTTAATTGAGTTATTAATTTCATCAACTGTTGTATTTTTTGCTAATTCAACAGTTAAGTCAACAATTGATCCAGTAATTGTTGGAACACGTAGTGCTAACCCATCTAATTTTCCATTTAAGTTTGGTAAAACTTTTCCTACTGCTGCTGCTGCTCCAGTTTTTGATGGAACAATATTTCATGCTGCGGCACGTCCACGACGTAAGTCAACGTGAGGTAAATCTAATAAGTTTTGGTCATTTGTAACTGCATGAATTGTATTCATTAATCCTTTAACAATTCCAAATTTTTCATCCAAAATTTTTGCTACTGGAGATAAACAGTTTGTTGTACATGAAGCTGCTGAAACTATTTTATCTTCTGCTTTAATTGTTTTATGGTTTACACCAAAAACAACAGTTTTTAGATCTCCAGTTGCAGGAGCTGAAATAATTACTTTTTTAGCTCCTGCATCAATATGAGCTTGTGACTTTTCTTTATCAGCATAGAATCCAGTACATTCTACTACTAAGTCAATTCCCATTTTTCCTCATGGTAAGTTTTTAGCTTCTCTTTCAGCTAAAATTTTAATTTCTTTCCCATTAACTATAATTGCACCTTCTTTAGCTTCAATTTTCCCACTCATAAATCTCCCGTGAGCTGAGTCAAATTCTAATAAGTATGCTAATGTTTTTGAGTTTGTTAAATCGTTAATTGCTACAATTTCAATATTTTTTGATAAGAATAATTGTCTAAAAGCTAGACGTCCAATTCTTCCAAATCCGTTAATTGCTATTTTTTTCATTTTTAGTCGTTTCCTTTCACGTCTTTATTTTATACCTTAAAGCCTTATTTATTAAATAAAAGCATAAAAATTTATTTCCATTTTTTCCGAGTATTTTTTATATTGTGGAAAAAAATCTATTAGTATCTTTTATTTGTTCCTGACATTTCTATTTCAAAAGCTAGTCCCTTTAATCTCTCAGTAAATCTTAAAGTTTTTTGTTTTTCAAATTTCTTCTCTTCAATACCTGTCACCTTTTTATTTAAGTAATAATTTTGTAATTCAGAAATTGAGAAATTAGATGTAAAATGAGTTATCATTTTATTTTCTAATCTATGATTTAAAACACCAAATAACAACTCATCTCTACTTCAGTCACTTACGATTTCTGCTCCGATATCATCTAGAATTAATACATCCACATTTAAACAATCATCATAAAATTTTGAAAGATTAGTTTTCTCTTGATTATTAAATGTATCTTTTACTATTTTCACTAATTTATTTACAGTAACAAAAATTACTTTTTTGTCTTTTTTTGCATAGTAATTTGCCAATCGTTTCATTAAAAAAGTTTTTCCAATCCCTGGTTTCCCATGAAGATAAAATCCCTTTCAAGAGTTAGTACTTAAATTTTCTCTAATTTTAGTAAATAAATTTTTTTGCTGAATATTAACTTTTGCTAAATCTAGAGCTTCAATGTATTCACCAATAGTTTGAGTATTTTCTTTTAAATCATAATCTGCATATAATATATTTTTGGTAATTTTATAATCTTTATTTTCAAATATTCAATGTTTACAATTTTTACTTGCAATATAAAATACATTATTTTTATAAACAAGTTTCTGTTGTACTCCAACTATTGGTTGTTTACAAAATTTTAATTCCTCTTCTTTATAACAATGAACATAATCGCTTAAAAATCTACTAATAACTAAAATATTACTTTGCAATATTTCATCTGTTATATTATATTTTTTAATTAATTCTTTAAAATCTTTATTATTTTTAATTTCTTCTAATTTTAATTGCTTCA